>NZ_FMYV01000011.1 GCF_900102615.1 Geotoga petraea
CCGAGAGTTCCTTTCACTTTTTTACTTGTATATCCATTTCGGTAGTTATCTTTTTCTTCTGTTCTATCGTATTTTTCGTATCCTAGTTCTTCATCTAATTCAGCTTCTAACATTTCTTCTAATATCGTTCCTGATATCTCTTTTAGAAATCTGGTTACATCTGGTATTGTTTTTAATCCTTCTTTTTTGATCAATTCTTTGAAAAATGCTCTTTTTTCTCTTCTTTTCCTTGTTTCTTCTTTCATTTTAAAAAACACCTCCTTTGGTTTTATTTTACTACCAAATTCGGTGTTTTTTTATTTTACACAAAATTTCTTATACTCTCTTCCCTACAGCCAAAAAAGGGATTTTTAAATTGGAAATATTTTTATAATCATAAAATCTACTTTCGTTTTGGCCTACTTTTCTTTTTGAAACCTTTTTAGAATCAAATATTATGAACCTATGAATTATTTTTATGTTTGTAAATAATTCAAAATTAAAATCGTTTGAATTTTCTTTTTTTGCGAGATCATTTATCATTATTTCAGAGATCCATTTCAATGTTTTTCCAGAGTTTATAAATTTGTATATGTATTTTTGTTTATTATATTTATCTGATTTTAGTTCAACATGAAGGATGAATAAAGTTTTTTCGTCTTGTGGTTCTGGTATTATTATGTAGTCTGGAAAAGATTTTTCTTCTGTAAAAATTGGAAATATTTCAAAATCTTCTTTTTGTTTTTTGAAGCTTTCTGGATCAAAAGGTAATATTATTTTTCCTTTATTTTTAAAATCAATTATAGTTTCTTTGTTTTCAGCACCTTCATCTTGTTCAATTAAAATTTCAAATCTTTTATTTTTTTGGAATTGATATTTTTTGCTAATATTATTTAATATGTGTTTGTAAAGGTCGTATGATGTATATTTTTGTTCGTTCAAATTTCTTCATCTTCGCTTTCCATAATAGAATAATATATATCATCTGATATATCTTGTATTTTGTTTATTGAATCTTTAAAATTTTTTAAGTCTAACCCATTTAGCTTATCAAATTTAAGTTTTTCTATTTTTCCATTGTTTATAAAATAAGAGTTAACTTTTTTATGGTTTATTATCATTTTTTCTGAATAATCATGTTCTTTTATTATTTCTTCTTTTCCTTTAAAATCTTGGGATAATAGCATTAGATTGTTTATCTCCCTGATTATAAAATCACTATGTGTGCTTATTATTACTTTTAAACCTGAGTTGATCATTTTTGCAAAGAATTGCGCCATTTTTCTTTGATTATCTGGGTGCAAGTTCATTTCTGGTTCGTCTATTAATACAATATCGCCTTTTTTGGCGTAATAAAGAAGGTAGTAATATAATCCAAATAATGATTTTACTATTGAGGATGAATTGTTTAATGATAATTTTGTGTTTGTGTTTTTTGGAATATAGTAAAAACCAGTGTTATCGATAGAAAAATTTCCTTCTAAAATATTGAGAAGATCTTCAGCTAAGTCATTATATAGATCGTTAGGCTTTTGATTATTAGACAAGCTAATTAAAAAATTATAATAATGGGTTATTGGATTTGAATAAGTATACCTTGATGAAAGATTAAATAATGTTTTATTTGTTTTTTTGTTTTTATTTTCTCCATATAAATCAGAGTTTATAGTTCTTAAATAATTTAATTCGTTATAAAATATGTTAATTCCTTCTCTTATTGAGGGGATTAAAAATGCTGAAGAATATATGTTTTCATGTATATAATCGAATATAAAATCTTCAGTTATATCTTTGAAAACATTTAACGATATGTCTCCTAAATCTAAAGGATTGATAGTAAGTTGTGATTTATATTTAGAAATTTGTTCTATTTGTATATCTGGGCCATTTATGAACCTTAGTCTTCTTTTTTCAGTATTTTTATTTTCGAATTTTTCTAAAAATTCTTTTTTTGTATAATCGACTTCTATAGTAGAATTGGATAATAATTCTTTTTTCATGTTGAAGAAGATATGTAAATCATCGATTGTGTTTTCAATTAACTTTGGTAAGGTATTTTCAATATAATTATCTGCTAATGTTTTTATGTCTAATTTTAGAGATTTAAATGCATCCTTATTTTTAATGTCTAATACTGAGAAATTTTTATCTTTATGAATTCTTTTGGAATTAAATGGATAGTTTTTTGATATTTTTGAAATAATAGCATAGAATAAGTAAGATACGTAAGTTTTTCCTGAATTATTTGGGCCACATATTATAGTAAGGTCGTTGTTTTCTATTTTTCCTTCTTTAATAGGTCCAAAATTTTTAATGCTTATTTTCATTCTAAAAACCCCTTAATTTATTTTTGATTTTAATTATTCACATTAATTTTATCATAAAAACTATGATTATTATCTTTTCGTTTAGATATAAGAAAGATAAGCATAGACTATGCTTTGATGGAAAAATCTGAAAGAGTGTTTACTATTATGGCGGATTACGAATGGTCTGATGTTGGGAACTGGAAGATAGCGAAAATTTGTTTTACAAATTTTCGGTTGTTTGTTGTTGGTAAAAATCTCTAAAAAACAAAGACAAAAAGGCCTAAACTCCTCCCCTGTTTCACAGGTGCTCCTCTAACACATTTAGAGGAGAATTAAAATCTAAAACACCCTTGTAATAGAAATCATAAATGATTTCTGTTGGAGGATCGATGTTGGTAGTTGGAGGTAAAAACCTTTAAAAAACAAAGACAAAAGGCCTAAACTCCTCCCCTGTTTCACAGGTGCTCCTCTAACACATTTAGAGGAGAATTAAAATCTAAAACACTCCGTAAAGTGCGACATCCCTCTAATAGTCATTTCAGAGGGGAATTAAATCCATAAATAATAATTGTAGATATCAACTTTTGTTGGTATCTATTTTATTTATATAATAATTTATTTAGTTTTTTATCAAAGGAAAAAATTTCATGTTTATCAACATTATTATAAGAAATAAGGATGGTATCCACAAAATCTAATTTTTTATTTGAGTATATTTTCAATGCATTTTTTATTACATCCATATTATTTGTGGTGATATTATAAAAGCGCAGTAATTCTGAAAGGATTTTATTAATTTCTTTTCTGTTTACTGAATATACTTTTTCTAATACATACACTATTTCTGCTATTACCTCTGTTGGAATAAAGATTTCATTGTTTTCAATAATATCTTTTGCTTTGTTAGATAATTTTTCGTTATCTTGTAGAAGATATCTTAATACAACATTGGCATCAACTATTTTCATATTTATCTTTCACCATTTTTTCCCAAGCTGTATTTTCTTCATTTATTAATTCTTGATTCTTATATTTTTTTAAAGAACCTTGGAGAGATTTATGACTTTTTTTTGTTTTAGTATTTTCTTCGTAAGGAAGTATTATTACTTCGACTTTTTTATTTTTTAGATCATCTGGTAAATCTATTATTTTAGATAATTCTTCACTATTTGTGATTTTTCTAATATAACTCATATTAACACCTCCATTTTGTTTCTTATATAAAATTATATCATATAAAAATTGTTTCACTATTTTTGTTGTTTAGTTTGGTAGCAAATATTAATTTAGTTAAAAAATAGACTCGACAGGTTCAGAGTGACAAAAACAAGGTCGAAATGACATTTTATAAATTTTTATTGAAAGGATGTTATTGAAAAAGTACAGAGATTAATTAAGATATTGATTTAGACTTTCATTCTTATCAAGATAAAGAAAAAGTAATGAAAGAAAGGAAAAAGTGAAAAGATTTCTTGAAGACTTAATTAACATAAAAATAAAACATAAAGAGTATCTGTTTGAATTTGCTAAAGGAAATTATAGACCGGAGTTATTATTCGAAGGAGAAACATTAAAAAACATCGAAAAACATCCAATGGCAATTTGGAAAACTTCTAGAAATTAATGAAATTATAGAAACGGAGAACGGAATTTTGGTAGCAAAAGAGGACATGGTTAATGATATTAGGGAGGTTTATAGGGAAATTTATAAATAAATTTTCCGGTTGCTGGTTGCTGGTTGTTGGTTGTTTGTTGTTGGAAAGATCAAAAACAAAGTCTCTAAAACACCCCGTCAGTTTCACTGACACCCCTCTAATAGTCATTTTAGAGGGGAATTTAACCTCTAAACACCCCGTCAGTTTCACTGACACCCCTCTAATAGTCATTTTAGAGGGGAATTTAACCACTAAACTCCCCTGTAGTAGAAATCACAGATTTCTGTTGGATGATGGAAGAAGTTAATTATGATTTTTATAAAATATTAATCAAAGTATTGTATAATAGACATAGGAGGGATTGATATGCCAACAAAAACAGATAATTCTTTGTTTAATAGAATTGAATATATTAAAAACACTATGGAGATAGAAGGTTATAAGATGGATAAAAAAGATTTAGAATTTTTTAAAGAGATAGAAGATAATAAATACTCTAAAAAACAAATTATACAAAAAATATTGAAGGCTCATAATATTTAGATGAAAGATTATGATTTAAAGGATAATTACTATTGTTATAATGGTTCTATTGTTTTAAAAAATAAATTTGATATTAAAGATAAAAAATTATTAGATTCAGTGGAAAAGGATATCACTGGATCTATTCTTTTATTGTTGCAGTCAAAAAACTTTCATAAAAAAGAAAAGTATTTGATTGAGTATGAATATGATGAATTCATAGAAAAATTAAGTTATTTTATTACAGAATTAAATATTATTCATCCTTTTAGAGAAGGAAATGGTAGAGTTATTAGAGAGTATTTTAGAATCCTTCTGGAAAGGAAGAATTTGTTTGTAGATTATAGTGATAAAGAAAAATATCTAGAGGCTATGATAGAGTCTCCCTATAACATGAACAAGTTGAAACAATTTTTGAATAACAATTTAAAAAAATATTGAACAGTAGAAATCACAGATTTCTGTTGGATGATGGATGTTGGAGGATCGAGGTTGGAGGATAGCGAAAATTTGTTTTGCAAATTTTCGGTTGTTGGTTGATTGTTGTTTGTTGTTGGAAAGATCAAAAACAAAGTCTTTAAAAAACAAAAAACTAAACTACCAAAATGCTAAAACGCTATTTTATTTCTTTTTAGGTTGGCATCTTTTTTTGATGTATAATGATATAAAAATGCATTAAACAGGTGATTTTATGAAAGGAAGAAAATATATAATAATAGCGTTGGTATTTTTAATAGTTTGGGTGGGGGTTATTCTGTTTTTTGGGACAAGAAGGCCAGTGGAATCTTCAAACCAATCTTATTTTGTATATAATGCTATTAAATCAATAGATAATGTTTTTGATTTTTCAGATACGAAATGGTTTAGAGAGATAGAAGTATTTTTGAAGAAACTATGGCTTAGAGATCAATACGCTGATTCTATAGCACTGATTAGAAAGAGCGCGCATTTTGGGATATATTTTATACTTGGTGGTTTTTCTTGGTTATTTGGGTTTTTGTATTCAAAGAGATTTTTGATAGGAGCTCTGCTTGGAGTTTCTTTACCAGCCCTTATAGCTTCTATAGATGAATATTCACAAGAGTTTGTTGGAAGAGGGTCTGCATTGAACGATGTTATTATTGATATTTCTGGAGCTTTTTTTGCTAATTTAATTATTATGGTTGTTTATATTGTTTATAAGATTTGGAAGAAAAGGGGAGAAATCATGAAATGATTTCTGATGAATGTTCGCTTCGCTCACGAGGAATGCAGCGAAGCTGCGAGTTGGCGTTTTGGCTGATTGGAATTTTGGATAAGATCTTTAAAATCAAGGATAAAATCTCTAAAAAACAAAGACAAAAAGGCCTAAACTCCTCCCCTGTTTCACAGGTGCTCCTCTAACACATTTAGAGGAGAATTAAAATCTAAAACTCCCCGCAAAGAGCAGCACCCTTCTAATTTCTCATTTCAGAGGGGAATTTAACCACTATAGTAGAAATCATAAATGATTTCTGTTGGAGGATCGAGGTTGGAATTGGAAGAGTGAAAAGTAGCAGTTTGGCAGATTAGCATTTTAGCATATTTGAAAAACTAAACTACCAAAATGCCAATACGCTATTTTTTGTATTTTATGTCTTCCAAAAGATATATCATATCTTTTATTTGCTTTGGATCTATTTTTTCTCCTAATAACGCTATTACTGCTAAACCAAAGAAACTACCGAAGAAACCAGTGAAAAATCCAGCCCATTTTGAACGGTTTCTTTTATCTGCCATTAACCACCCAACAATTCCAACGATTATGTTCAAAACTATAACAATGATAAAACCAAGTGTACCTGAAAATGAAATATAATTTTCTATAGACATTTTTATCCCCCTTTGTAATTTAGTAGATCAACAACTATTATATAATAAAATCATGTTAATTAATCAATCAGTTGATTAGTTTATTATAGAAATAAGGCAGCTTTCGCTGCCTTATTTTTGGAGATTTTCTATTATTGTGTAGATCATTCCGCCAGATAGGGTTAGTTTTATTATCCAATCCAGGATTTTTTGTTTTGTAACCTGTGATTCTCGTTTTCTTATTTCAAGAGTGTCTAATAGTCTTGATATTAGTTCTTCTTTGAAACCGTTGGAAAATTTGTTTACCTTTGTATGAAGTTCTTCCATCATGACTTCGTTTTTTAGAAGTTTTTCTTCTATTTTGTCCAGTCTTTTTGAAAAATCTTCAACGTTAGATGTTGTTTTTTCCATTTTTATCTCCTTTCTCTATTTTTTAGGAAATAGTATTTTTGCCAGTTCGTCTATTAGTATGGATAACAGTATTTCCATATATGGGTTGTAAAGGTTTAGTTTTTTTAAAAGGTGTATTACTGCGTTCATTACTACTTTCTTTTTTCTTTCGCCGTTACCAGGCATTTCTACTATTTTCATTATGTTTGGTAGTATTCCCATTATTTGGTCCATTTTGGCGCCTCCTTTGAAGAAATTGCTGTTGCAATCTCTATTGTTTTGTTTATAGTTTTTAACGATACTCTTAATGTATAAGAGGTTAAAGTCCCCTCTAAAATGATCATTAGAGGGGTGTCAGTGAAACTGACGGGGTGTTTTAGAGGTTTTAAAAAAGGGTGCTTTTCCAGCACCCTTAATTTTAAACCAATAAATCTGTGATGTTTGTTTCTGTTGTTTCGATGTAGTTTGCTTCGTCGATTACTGCTGTTGCTGGGACTACCACTCCGATCATAGCTGTCATTGCTGCTTCAACTGTTGCTGCATCGAGAGCAGGTTTTGGATCGTTTAAAGATATGTTGATTGTTCTTCTTTCTGCGTTGTCATAAAATTTCATTGCTAATTTAGTCATGTTCTATCCCTCCCTTATACTATCTCGTAGTTTTCTGTGTATGAATAGTTTGCTGTTTCATTGGCGGTTAGTGATACTATTGCGTCAAAACCAGTTTTGATTTCTGCTTCTACATCTGAATAAAGGCTGAATGTTTTTGAAGATTTGCTTCCGTCAATTGGGTCTATCCAAGTTACTTTTCCTGCTTTCTTGATTAAATTCATTGGCATATTAGCCACCTCCATGTTTTTTGATTTTTTTGTTGTGGTGATCACCGACATTTAAATTATATTTTTTATTGGATTATTTTTCAGATTTTTTATACATGTTTATACATATGTAGGTGGAAATAGTTTTGATTATTGAGAAAGTTTGGAAGTATGTATGAGTTTGTTTTGTCTAAATGCAAGTTTAGAATTTGCTGGAGCAAATTTTCGGTTGTTGGTTGATTGTTGTTGGAAGAGAAAATCTCTAAAACTCCCCGCAAAGAGCAACACCCCTCTAATTTCTCATTTTAGAGGGGAATTTAACCACTATAGTAGAAATCAAAGATTCTGTTGGAGGATCGAGGTTGGAGGATAGAGAAAATTTGTTTTGCAAATTTTCGGTTGTTGGTTGATTGTTGTTGGAAGAGTGAAAAGTAGCAGTTTGGCAGATTAGCATTTTAGCATATTTGAAAAACTAAACTACCAAAATACCAATACACTGTTTTTTTAGGTTGGTATCTTTTTAGTAGTTCTCCATATTTTTAAGAAGTTAATATTAACCGTAACCCATTCTAATGAGAAAGAACTAAATTAATGTTATTACTATTTTTATTAATGATTCAATTTCTTCCAAGAGTTATTATTTAATAAAAGATGCTATAATTTAAATATAATAGATTAAAGGTGATGAAATTGTTTGAAATAATAAACTTAAATGATAAAGAATGGAATTTAAATAAAGAAATAAACACTTCCGGTAGAAATAAAAAATACTGGTTTAGAAATAATAAGGAAGAAGTACTGTTTAAGTTCATCAAGCCTAATACTAGAGAACACGTATCGGAAAAAATAGCTTATGAAATTGGTGAGTTATTAAACATCTCTGTGGCTAGATATGATTTTGCTAGTTATAATAATAATGAAGGGTCAATAAGTTATAATTTTAAAGAAAAAGAATCTAATATTGAATATTTTGAAATTGTAAAATTTATTATGGATGAATACCCGAATTATGATTTTAATACAATGAAAAATGAAAACAATGGTAAAGATTATTCTTTTGAATTATGTCTTGAAATACTTGAAAACTTGAATGGTGAAAAATTAATAGAAGACTATATCAGAATGATATTATTTGATGCTTTAATTGGTAACAGTGATAGACATCATAGTAATTGGGGGTTATACAATAAAAGAGATAAATATTATTTTGCTCCATTATATGATCATAGTCCTTCTCTTGGGTTTAACTTAACTGATAAAAAAATAAAACAATTTTATAAGGATAAAAGATATCAAAATTCAGTTTTGTATAGCAATTCAAAATCATTATTAAAAATAAAAGATAAAAATATAACAAAACATTTTGATATTGTAAAATAACTTAAGAATCATTATAAAGATATTTTAATGAATTTCAGTTATAATTTACAAGGAAGTCTTTATGATAAGAATATTGAAAAAATAATCAATAATATACCTAAAGAAATAATAGGTGAGTTTTATAAAGATTTTTTAAAAGAACTAATAGTTAATAGAAGAGATAGGTTAATCGAGGTGATTGATGATGAATGAATTAAGAGTTGTTCATAACAGAAAAAATGAAAAAATAACTGTTGGATATTTAAAAAGAATCCCTCAAGGGTTTTTATTTGAATATGACGAAAACTACTTAAAGAATAATAAAAAGATTTTCTTTGCAAAATCAAAAGGGAATAAATTTATAAATAATAAGATGTTTGCATTTTTCAAAAGCAGACTTCCAGATGAAAAAAGGCCTGATATTCAAGAAATTTTAGAAAGCTATGGATTGAAAGAATATGATGATTTTGAACTACTTGCAAAGACAAAAGGCAAGATTATGACAGATAATTATGAATTTGAAAAAATGAAATAGATAGTTGGTCTTAGACTTTTTTTCAGAAGTATCAGAGTGATATTATAAAATTTATTAAAAATTTGCTGCTGTTGTTGGATATTATATATTATATCGTTCGATTCCAAAAAACGTCACTCAGGATGACAAAAATTAGAGATATCAACTTAGGTTGGTATCTTTTTTATTTTCTCACTTGACAAAGAGAAATATAATTATGTATAATTTACATGAGGTGATTTGTATGAAAAATTTTAAACCAATAAAAGTTCATAAAAAAGAAGATTTTGATATGATTGAAAATATTTTTTCAAAAGATTTTTCTGAACAAGATAAAAAAAAAGCAAATGAAAATAAAAGAATTCGATCAAAAATATTAAAGAAAGTTATGAATTAGTATATGATTGATTTGGAAAAATATGTCAAATTATATAACATAAAAGTTTTTAATTTTATTGATTTTAAAAAGAAATTCTCTAAAAAATTAAATAAATTATTAAATTGTTTTGACTGTAATACAAATGATGATGAGTACAAGTATTTTTTAACAGAAAATGCTTGTACTTTTTCTAATTTAAATTTAGCAGTTACATATATTGTTTTTGATACAAAAGAAGAAGTTATATTATCATATTTTACTTTGAGTGCGAGCACTATAGAAGTTACTAATTCAGAAAAAAAGAAAATTTCTTCAGATATACCGTTTAGTTATATTCCAGCCTTGCTCATTGGTAAATTAGCTGCAAATAATAATGAGGATTATGAAAAGCTTGGTACTATAACAATACAAATTATTTTTGCTCTTGTTGAAGAGTTAAAAGAAAAGATAGGATTTCGAGTATTAAGTGTAGATGCAGATTTAGATGCTTCACCCACTATAATAGAGTTTTATAAGAAATTTAACTTTATTTATAATAGGAAAAAATACTTTGATTCAAGTAAGAATGAGTTGGATATACCTGATAGCGGGACAATAACAATGTATATAGATGTTGAAAAAATTGTTTAATAGATAAGTTTTGTTTTTTGAGAGCAAATTTTTGGTTGTTTGTTGATAGTTGTTGTTTTTGTTGGTAAAAACCTTTAAAAAGCAAAAACCAAGTGCCTAAACTCCTACCCTGTTTCACAGGTGCTCCTCTAACACATTTAGAGGAGAATTAAAATCTCTAAAACCAGAGGGGAATTTAACCCTTAAATACCAAAAAAAGATATCAACTTGGGTTGATATCTTTTTTTCTTTTTTGAAAAAATAGTAAAAAAATGATGTATAATATAAGTACAAATGATGTTGACAAAATTGTACAAAGGATAAGATATTATGGATAAATCAGAATGTATAAGTATTATAGAAGAAGAAATAGAAAATTTTGATATTTTTAAAAGTGATCACAGAAAATTATCTGACGGAAAAAATCTTTGTTTTTTTAAAAGTTTCCAAAGAGAATTTGAAAGTTTTCATGATTGTGAGAAGTGCTATTATTATGAGTAAGGGAGTGAAGAATATGAAATGTTTAAATTGTGGTGAAAAAATGGATAAAAGAATAGTTAAATTAAACGACGATTATTTTGAAACTTTGAATGATCAAAAAATATCTATGTATTTTTGTGATAATTGTGGTGAATCTTTTTTTGATACTGATGAGTTTAATGAGTTGGTTAAGAAAAATATGTATAACTTGAATAAAGATAAAGAGGAAATTTCAAAAGATAAGATTTTTGAAGTGAGAGAGAAATACAATTTATCTCAAAAAGAGATGTCTTTGATTTTAGGAAGATCTATTTCTTTGGTATCCAAACTTGAGAATGGAGAAAGAAAATTAGTGGGGACTCTTAGAGATATATATACTGATTATTTTTTTCAAGGGAAAATTTTGGATTTTGTTGAAAAATATAAGGATGATATTCCAAATGAAGATTATAATAATATTGTAAGAAAGATAAAGTTAAACAAAAATAATGTTAAATACAAAGAAAATATTTCTTTGGAAAATGGGATGAATTTTATAGAAGATAATATAGATAATTTTATTAGTAGGGAAGAGATGGAGTGTGAAGAATGTCTAACAGCCGCCTAACAAGAGAGGAATTTATTTTATTTAATAAATTACTAAAACAAATAGATTTTTTTGATTTAATACATTTAAATTATAGTTATTCTTTTGATGAAGACAAATTAAAGAATAATTCTGAGTTGGTAGTTGATGTCAATTTTTCTTACGATGACAAAAAATATATATTTGATGATGGATTGTTGTATGTTTTTCCTAAGTATTTTATAACTATTGAATCAGAAGAAATATTTTTTAAGTTAGAAGTAAAATATAAGGCCTCTTTTGAAATAAATGATAAAGAAGAAGTTCAAAAAATTTTAAGTGACGAAAAGGTAAGTGATTTTTTCTTTAATTACCAGGTTAGTAAATTTGTTTGGGGCTTTTTGAGAGAAGATTTAAATAGAGCGACATCAAAAATAGGGATCAAACCTTTGGTTTTAAAAAAATTAAGGTAGAAGGTGTTTTCAATGATTAATAATATGGACGATTTTATTAAGTATTTAGATATGTTATCCAATGAAGAGTTAAGAGAAGAAATGGAAAGTTTTGGAATTGAATTTAAAAAAAATAATGAATTATATGATTTTAAAAAAGAAAAAAAATATTAAAAGAAAAACCAGAAATCAATGATTTCTGTTGTTTGTTGATAGTTGTTAAGATTTTTCTTTGAGAAAAATCGTTGTTGGTAAAAACCTTTAAAAAACAAAAGGCCTAAACACCCCTGTGCTTCGCACTTCCCCTCTAAAACATTTAGAGGGGATTTAACCGCTATAGTAGAAATCATAAATGATTTCTGTTGTTAGTTGATAGTTGTTGCTAAAAACAAAGCAAAACCTCTAAAACCAAGTGCCTAAACTCCTCCCCTGTTTCACAGGTGCTCCTCTAACACATTTAGAGGAGAATTAAAATCTAATACACCCCTGTGATAGTTGTTGGTTTATCTACCAAAGAATTCTTTCATGTCTTCTGTTGAGAATTCGAATGGGAATTTTATTGGTTTGTTTTCTTTTGTTGATTTGTATATTGCCAGCACTACTTCTACTGCTTTTTTGCCTTCTTTTCCGTCTACGTAAGGTTTTCTTCCTTCTATTATTGAATCATGAAAATCTTTGTATAAAGGAGTATGCCCTGCTCCGTAAACTGTTTCTGGGTCTGGAAGTGTTTGGAATGGGTGTTCTGTTTCTTGTTGTATGTTCCAAGTTTCTATTTTGTTTACAGCGAGGCCACCTATCACAACTGTTCCTTTTTCTCCAAATACAGACAGAGTTTCTTCCAGATTTTTTGGGTATGTGTTTGCTGTTCCTTCGATTATTCCAAGAGCACCGTTTTTGAATTTTATTATTGCAGATCCAAAATCTTCTGCTTGAATGTATGGGTGGTTGAAGTTGTTTATTTGTCCATATACTTGTTCTATTTCAGAGTTCATGTTCCATATCAAAAGGTCTATGTTGTGTGTGCATTGGTTCATCAAAGTTCCTCCGTCTTGTTCCCACGTCCCTCTCCAAGGAGCTTGTTTGTAGTAACCTTCGTTTCTGTTCCATCTTATGGATGCTTGCCCGTGGTATATATTTCCAATGTCATTCGACTCTATCTTTTTTCTCAATTCTTGTATTGGTGGGTTGAACCTGTTTTGAAAACATACTCCAAGATTCACGTTTTTTTCTTCGGCGGTTTTTATCATGTCGTCCATGTGTTTTGTGTTTAGTGCCATTGGTTTTTCAGTTAGAACGTGTTTTGAATTGTTTAAGAAGAATTTGGATATTTCATAATGTTTTCCAGATTCTGTGGCTATTACCACTGCATCAAATCCTATTTCTGCCATTTTTGTGTAATCGGTGTATATTTTTGGCCTTTTTAATCCATTTTCTTCTATTATGTTTGCGAGGTTTTCTGCTTTTTCTTTTTGTATATCGCAAACTGCTTCAAGGCTTATATAGCCTTTGTTGTTTATGAATGCTTCTGTGTGTTTTTTGGTTGCTATTCTTCCACAACCAACTAAAACAAATTTTAGCAATGTAATCGCTCCTTTATATCAAGAAAATTTTGTCTTTGTTTTCGTGGTGTTTATCTTTTAAAGTGTTTTTTGTGTCGAGTATTACTTTTGCTTTTTCAACGAGCATATCGTAATCAACGTTGTTTTTGTGGCCTGTTGTTATTATTACTGCGTCTGCTGATTCTACGAGTTCTGGAGTTAGTTTTTCTGTTTTGTATTCTTTTCCGTTTATTTTGAAAGTTTCTACGTATGGATCAGAGCAAACTACATTAGCCTTTTTGGATTCGAGTCTTTCTATTACTTTTAGTGCTGGGGATTCTCTCATGTCTTCTATGTCGTTTTTGTAAGCCACTCCCATGAGTAGAATTTTTGCACCGTTTAAGCATTTTTTGTTGTCGTTCATTATGTTCGTTAGCTGTTCTACCACGTAATCTGGCATTGAGTCGTTTATTTCTCCAGCCATTTCTATCAACCTTGTGTGGTAATCATATGCTCTTGCTTTGTAAGTTAGATAGAATGGGTCTATTGGGATACAGTGCCCACCAACCCCTGGACCAGGATAGAAGGGCATGAAACCAAATGGTTTTGTCGATGCAGCGTCAACAACTTCCCAGATGTTTATCCCCATTTTTTTAGCTACTATGGCCATTTCGTTTATAAAAGCTATGTTAACTATTCTAAAACTGTTTTCCAATATTTTTGACATTTCTGCTTCTTTTGGAGAAGATACTGTGAATACTTTTGCGTCTAACACGCTTTCGTATAGTGCTTGTGCTACTTTTGTGCATTCTTCTGTGACTCCCCCAACAACTTTTGGAGTGTTTTTTGTTTTGTAGGTGATGTTTCCTGGATCCACTCTTTCTGGAGAGTATGCGAGATAAAAATCAACCCCTGCTTTTAATCCGGATTCTTCTAATATTGGGAGCATAATTTCTTCTGTTGTACCAGGGTATGTTGTGCTTTCCAACACAACCAATGTTTCTGAATGTATTCTTTTTGCGACTTCTTTTGTTGAAGCTTCTACGTATGTGAGGTCTGGTTGTTTGAATTTATCAAGTGGTGTAGGAACACATATCATAACAGCGTCACATTCTTTTATCCTGTCGTAATCTGCTGTTGCAGATAATCTCTTGTTTTTTACTATGTCTTCTAATTCTTCGTTTACCACGTCGCCTATGTAGTTTATCCCTTTGTTCACTTTTTCTACTTTGTCTTCTTGCACATCGAAACCGAGTACTTCGTATCCAGCTTTTGCCTTTTCAACTGCAAGCGGCAGTCCAACATATCCGAGTCCTATTACACCGATTTTTGCACTTTTATCTTTTATTTTGTCTATTAATTTCATTTTTCTTCCTCCTCAAAATATTTTTTTATATTTTCAACAACGTATTCCTGTTCTTTTTTCTTTAATTCTGGGAATATTGGTAGTGCAAGTGTTGTTTTTGTTGCGTGTTGTGTTACTGGGAAATCGTCTTCACTGTATCCAAGTTCCTTGAAACATTCTTGAGAATGTAGCCCAACTGGATAATAGATGGATGTTCCAATGCCTTTTTCTTTTAAGAAGTCTTTTAGCCTATCTCTGTTCCCTTTTTTGAGTTCAACCACGTATTGGTGGTAAACATGGCTTTTGTCTGTTTTTGCTTCGGGATATTTTATCTTGTCTTCTAAATTGTGTTTTTTGAATAGTTCTGCGTAATTTTCTGCTTTTTTGATTCTTTTTTCTATGTATTTTTCAAGCTCTTTTAGTTTTATTTTCAATATTGCTGCTTGTACTTCGTCGAGCCTTGAGTTGAATCCGACTTCGTCGTGGTGGTATTTTTTTGCGGCTCCGTGTACTCTGAGTTTTCTCATTCTTGCGGCGAGGTCGTCGTTGTCTGTTATTATCATTCCACCGTCTCCGTATCCACCGAGGTTTTTTGTTGGGAAGAAAGATATCGTTCCAACGTCTCCGACAGTTCCTGCGTAAACTTCTTTTCCGTCTATTTGTTCTCTTGCCCCAATTGATTGAGCGTTGTCTTCTATTATTTTTATTCCGTATTTTTCTTTTATTTGTTTTAGTCTTTTTAGGTCCATCGATTTACCAAACAAGTGAACTGGGATGAACCCTTTTATCTTTTCTTTTTCAGGGTGGTTTTGTAGGATATCTTCTACTTTGCCCAGGTCAATGTCATAATCTTTTTCTGTTATGTCTACGAATAGTGGTTTTAGTCCGTTTCTTGTTATCGATGATGCTGTTGCGAAGAATGTATACGGTGTGGTTATTATGTAATCACCTTTTTCAAAGTTGAGTGCTTTTACGGCAATCAACAGGGCGTCAGATCCACTCGCAACACCTATAGCATGTTTTGTGATTAGATATTTTTGTACGTTTTCTTCCAACATTTTCACGTTGTCCCCGAGTATCACCCTTCCAGATGCGAAAACTGCATCGAGATTTTTTAGTATTTCTTTTCTGAGTTTTTCGTATTGTCTTGTCATGTCAAACAAAGGTACTTTCATGAACTTATGCCTCCTTTTCCAGAGAAACGTCTCCGTTTTCGTCTATTTTAAATATGTATAGTTTTTTTATTTTGTTTTCTTTTGCGTTTTTGAGTATTTCTTCTGAATGTCTGAAACTGGCTATTATTACTGCATCGTATTTTTCTTCTTTTATTTCGTTTGGTGAGTATATGTCTATTCCGTGTATTTTGTCACCGTGTTTAGATAATGAGTCATCTATGAACCCAATGACTTCCATGTTTTCAGAGTTCAAAACTTTTAAAACAATTCCGCCTATGACTCCAGCACCGTAAAGCAAGATTTTGTTTATGTTGTTTTTTTCCAAAACGTTTATGACGTTTAAAAAAGAATTTTTGGTATCAGAATACATTTTCGATACTTCATTCACAAATGAAACTGTCAAAAACTGCAGTCTCTTTTTTCCTTCATCTGTCAGTTCGTATTTCATGTTTCGCCTGTTTTCTCCGTCTTTTATTAGGTATTCTTTTTCTTCAAAATCTTTTAGGTATCTGTTAACCATGGAAGGAACAATCCCAACATTTTTTGCCAGCTTGTCCTGAGAAATGTTCTCGTTTTTTGATATTAATTTTAAGATCATCATCTCTCTGAAATTCGGTGATGGATTGAAAAAATTGTATTCGTCAAGTTCTAACATTTTATTACCACCTTTTTATTCATTCACTAAGTGAATTATAACATTATTTTTCTAATTATTCAACAGGTGAATGATAATTTTTTTCTTTTATGATAGAATATAATGGATATAAATAAGAAGACTTTATTAAAAATATATAATTTGCAGGAGGTAAAAAATGATAAAAAACAAGAGGATTTTACTAACAGGTGGAGCAGGGTTTATAGGGACAAAGTTGTGTGGGTTATTGGGAGATGATAATGAAATACTAATATATGATAGTTTAGCAAGAAATTCAATAAAAGGTACAAATTTATTGGAAAAAGAAAATATAAATTTAGTAAAAGGCGACATATTAGATTATAACCATTTAGAAAAAACAATAAATGAATTTAAGCCACAAATAGTAATACACATGGCAGCGATAGCCGGAATAGACACAGTAATAAAAAGCCCAATAAAAACAATGGAAGTAAATATGATAGGAACATATAATGTATTAAAAGCATCAGAAAAAAACATGAAGATAATCGAGAGATTTTTAGATTTTTCAACAAGTGAAGTATTTGGATCTTATGCATATAAAGTAAATGAGCAAAGCACAACAAATCTTGCACCTGTAGGGGAAGCAAGATGGACTTACCAAGTTAGCAAGATAGCAGGAGAACATTTAGCACATAGTTACTATAAAGAATATGGATTACCTATAGTATCAATTAGACCTTTCAATGTATTTGGACCAGGACAAGTTGGAGAAGGGGCAATACATGTATTTGTAAAAAAGGCACTAAAAGATGAAACGATAAGTATACATGGAGATGGAGATCAAATAAGGTCATGGTGCTATATAGATGATTTTGTAGATGGAATAATGTTAGCATTAGAAAAAAAAGAAGCCATAGGACATTCGTTTAATATAGGAAACCCAAGAGGAACAATAACAATAAACCACTTAGCTGAAATGACAGTTATGTTAGCTAAATCAAAATCAAAAATAGTACATGTACCAAAAAATTATGTAGATGTTGAATTAAGAATACCAAGTATAGATAAAGCAAGGAAGTTGTTAGACTATGAGCCTAAAATAGATTTAAGTGAAGGAATATTAAGGACTTTAGACTGGTATAGAAAAACAATGGAAGGTAATGATAAATGATAAAAATCACAACTCCAGTATTAGGGGAAGAAGAATTAAAAGAAGTAAAAAAAGTACTCGATTCGGGATATTTGGTACAAAATAAATACGTAAAACTAATAGAAGAATTTATATCTAAATATGTAGGAACTAAACATGCAGTTGCTGTTAGTTCTGGAACTGCTGCATTGCATTTGTCCTTATTATCATTAGGTATAAAAGAAGGGGATGAAGTAATTGTCCCAGATTTTACATTTCCTGCAACAGTTAACGTAGTAGAAATGGTGGGTGCAAAGCCTATATTAGTGGATATAGACCCAGAAACTTTTTGTATAAATACAGAAGAAATAGAATCAAAAATAACAAATAAAACAAAAGCAATTATGCCCGTACATGAATTTGGGAACAGTGCTAACATGGATGAAATAATAAAAGTTTCTAAAAAATACAATTTAAAAATAATAGAAGATGCAGCGTGTGCATTGGGAACAGAATATAAAAAAAAGAAAATAGGAAGTATAGGAGATATTGGTTGTTTTAGTTTTCATCCGAGAAAATCAGTTACAACAGGAGAAGGTGGAATAATAACAACAAATGATCCAGAAATATATGAAAAATTACAAATATTAAGAAACCATGGGATATCAAAAGTTGAAGGAAAAGTAGATTTTGTACTTCCTGGATATAATTATAGATTAACAGATATACAAGCGGCAATTGGAGTTGTACAATTAAAAAAATTAGAAGAAATAATAGATAAAAAAATAAATTTAGCAGAAATATACAATAGAGAATTAAAAAATATAGATAAAATAAGAGCACCAAAATATCAAGAAGAAGTAAGGCATACTTATCAGACTTATCATGTGATATTAAGTGAATCAATAAATAGAGATGAAGTAATAAAAGAATTAAAAAAGAATGAAATTGAAAGTAATTATGGAGCTTATGCAATACATGCACTAAAATATTATAGAGAGAAATATAAATTAGATGATTCAGAATTTAAAAATTCACTAAAGGCATATAATCAAGGGTTGGCTTTACCACTAAGTTATGAGTTGGATGAAAAAGATGTGATTTTTGTGGTGAAAAAATTAAAAGAAATTATACAAAAAGGATGATTCAATGAAACAAGAAGAATTCAATAAAATGATGGATAATTATATAGAAGAAAAAAGAAAAAAAATGAAAACGCAATGGAATAGAATATTACCTACAAATGAATTGCTTTTTGATAGATGGGAAAAAGCAGAAATGTTGAACTCAGGGGAAAACACCAGTGTTTATGATAGTTCTGTAATTATGGGAAATGTAAAAATAGGTAGAAATGTATGGGTAGGACCGTTTACAGTAATTGAAGGGATTCATGGAGTTGTTGAAATAGGAGATAATTGTAATATATCAAGTGGAGTACAAATTTTCACGCATGATTCTGTAAAAAGGGTTTTGTCCAGTGGGGAAAAAGATTTAGAAACTGGAGATGTTTATATAGGAGAAAATACCTATATAGGCGGTCTAACTATTGTTTCTAAAGGAGTTTCAATAGGGAAATATTGTGTTATAGGTGCAAATAGTTTGGTAAATAAAGATATTCCAGATTATTCAATAGCTTTTGGAACACCAATTAAAGTTATGGGAAAAGTTGAATTTCAAGATGGAGATATTAATTTTGTCTATTTTTAATAATGTTTAGGAGTTATACAAATGAAGAAAAAAACACGTATTTTTGTAGGGTTAGTAGAGGTTGCCGGGTATTTTGGAAATTTAAAAAAAGGGTTTTTAGAAAATGGTGTTGAATGTGAATTTATTACTTTAGATAATCATAAATTTAATTATGGTAATGAAGATAGAAATATATTTTCAGAGTTAATTAAAAAAATAAACAAAATTAATTTGAAAAATAAGAAAATTTATTTCATGTTGAGCTATTTTTTATCCATTATTCCAAGATTAATGTTATTAATTTATATACTTTTTAAATTTGATGTAATTATCTATTCTTTGAATTCTACATTATTAAGATTTTTAGAACTTCCTATCTATAAGCTTTTTAATAAGAAAATAGTTTATGTTTATTTGGGCTCTGATTCAAGGCCTCCGTATTTAAATGGTTGGTTTGTGAATTCAGGTAATTATAATTCAACTTATAAGAGAAGTATTAAGAAAAAAAAGATTATAAAAAAAGTAGAAAAGTATGCTGATTATATTATAGACTATCCGCCTCAAGCACATTTTCACGAAAGAAATTTTATCTCAGGTTTGACAGTTGGATTCCCAATAAGTGGCTTTGAAGAACAACCAAAAAAAAGGGAAAAAATAAATAAAGATTATATAAGAATTTTGCATGCCCCTTCATCTCCAATTATTAAGGGAAGTTTCAATATTGATAAATACATTGAAAATTTAAAAAATAAAGGTTATAACATTGATTTTATAAAAATTGTTAATAAAGAACATTCAGAAGTGATTCAAGAAATTAAAAACTGTGATTTCGTAATTGACCAAATGTATAGCGATACACCTTTAGCAGGATTAGCTACAGAGGCTGCGTTTTTTGGTAAAGCTTCAATAGTTGGCAGTTATTATGTTAATTATATAAACAATGATGTAGAGAAAAGGTTTATTCCTCCATCTGTTTTTTGTTTACCAGAAGAATTAGAATCAAAAATTGAATATTTTATAAATAACATAGATCAAATTAAAGAGATAGGAAGAGAATCTCAAAAATTTGTTAAAAATAATTGGGGTTCTAAAGTTGTAGCAAGGAAGTATATGGATGTTATCAATGGTAAAATTCCAAAAAGTAATTATTTTTCACCATACAATATTGAATATATATATGGAGTAGGGACATCAAAAAGTCAACTAAAAAATTTTTTGAAAAATTATTTACATGAATACGGTGAAAAAGGATTATGCTTAAATGATAAGCCAGATTTAGTAGAAAGAATTAAAAAATTTATCGATACAAAATAAGAAGGGATATTATTGGAAAATAGCAGACAATTTTTAAAAAGATTAGCAGGATTTTCAATAGGACCTATAGGAGCAGCATTATTAGGATTCATAAATGTACCCATTCAAACGTGGTTAGTAGACCCAGCCCAACTCGGTAAAGCTTCCATGTACACAATGGCTTTTTCATTGACCTCACTTTTTTTGAATTTGGGAATAGATCAGGCTTATGTAAGAGAGTATAATGCAGAAAAAGATAAAAAAAATCTATTGTGGAACACATTTCTAATTCCGTTTATATTTTCCATAATTATAATGTTTGTGTATTTATATTTTTATGAGCCTATATCTGTTTTATTATTTGATTCTGTTGAAAAATATATAATACAAATATTAGCATTTGTTTTGCCTTTTGCAATTATTTTTAGATTCAATACTTTAATAATTAGAATGAAAGAAAAAGCAAGATTATATTCTTTTGTTCAAATTTTTCATAGATTGATGACTTTAGGTTTTACAGTGATAATACTACTTTTTTTTAATAGGAACTTTAAAGGTATCATCCAAGCACAGTTTTTTTCCATGGTTTCAATAGCAATAATTACAACAGTAATAAATCTAAAAGATTGGATTTATAAATTCAAAATAGATAAAAAACTAATTAAAAAAGTCACTTTATTTGGATTGCCATTGATTCCAACCTCAATTATGATGTGGGTATTGAATTCTATGGATAAAATAGCTCTAAGAACATGGGCAGATTTTGAAGCCATAGGGCTTTATTCAGCAGCTTTTAAAATTGTTAGTGTTGTTGTAATAATACAACAAGCATTTGCCACTTTTTGGGCTCCTACAGTATACAGGTGGTATGAAAGTGATACACCGTTAAGAAAATATGAAATGGTGAGTAATAAATTGAATAGTTTGTTGACATTACTTTTTGCTTTTATAGTTTTGTTCAAAGATCAAATTATTCTGATATTATCCCCAGAATATAAAAATGCAGCAATAATAGTTCCTTTTTTAATGTTTTATCCAATAATGTATACTTTAGCTACAACCACATCCATGGGAATTAATTTTGTGAGAAAAACTTACTATAATATTTTAGTTACTGCAATAGCTTCAGGTTTAAATATTTTAGGCAATATATTATTAGTTCCCCAATTAGGTGCTTTAGGAGCTTCAATTTCTACCGGGATATCATATATAGTTTATTTTCTTATAGCTACTATTTTTTCAAGAATGCTCTGGGAAAAAATGGATATAAAAAGACATTTTGTATCCATATTTTTAATGGTAGTTATGGCAAGTTTATCTGTAGTATACAATAATTTTTATATAGATTTAGTTATGTTTGGGATAATATTTGTCTACCATTTCAAAGAGTTTTTATGGGGAATGAAATTATTCAAACAATTAATTATTGAAATAAAAAACAAAAGGAGTAAATGAAGTGAAAATACTTGTTGTGGGTTACATGCATCCAAAATATGATAAAAGGGTTTTCAGGACTGTAAAAGCTCTATCTAAAAACAATGAAGTGATTTATCAGTATTGGACTAATCAACATGAAAAGGGATATATTGAAGGAAATATAAAATATATTCCAATATATTATGTTAAAAATACCCATGATAACCCAATGAAAAAGCTGAGAAGAAGAAGAAGTTTGGATAAGGATATAAAAGATATAGTAAAAAATGAAAAATATGATGTTTTGTATATGCATCATTTTTTAGCAAGTAGACCAGTTGCTCCTTTTAAAGAAGCTAAAAAGAGGGGAAAACAAGTGTTTTTTGATATCCATGAATACCACCCAGAAAACTTTTTGAATAGTTTGGAAGGCTTTACAAAAAAGATAAAAGAAGCAATTGTTTGGAACTTTTTTAAAAAGCAAATTAATTATTCTGACAAGCTGGTTTTTGTTTCTGAAGATATGAAAAAAGATATTTTAAAAAGTTTGGGAATTGAAAAAGACTACTTTGTTTTAAAAAATTATGCAAAGAATTCTGTTGATTCAAAAAGTAAAAAGAAGAGTATAGCTTTTGTTGGTGGTGTTAATAGGAATTTGGATGATGAAAAAGAGATATTAAAAGAGTTGATTAATAGAGGGTTTGAGTTTAACATTATTGGAATGGAGACGGATTACTTTAAAGAAATAGATCATAACGCTACTTCTTTTTTGCCATATGAAGAGATGATGGAGCGTTTGTCTGAAGAAGCCTTTTCTTTGATATCTTTCAATACTGTTAACAGTAGGAGCTATAAGAACGATGTTTTTTCCTTACCGAATAAATATTATGATTCAATAGCAGCAGAAACCCCTGTTATAGTTAGAAATAGCTTTGTTTCAATGGCAAAAGAAGTGGAAGAAAAGAACATCGGCGTTGTAATTGACCCAAATGATGTGAAAGATTCAGTACAAAAAATAGAAAATGCATATGAGAATTACGAAGAAATGATGGAAAATATAAAAAAATACAAGCATGAGTTTGTTTGGACAGAAGAAATTGAAAAAGATTTTGTCGATTTTGTTGTTGATTAAGAGGTGCGTTTATGAAAAAAGTGTCAGTAGTTATACCAACTTTTAATGAAGAAAAGTATATAAAAGAGTGCGTTGATTCTGTTATTAATAATGACTATCCAAATAAAGAAATAATAGTTGTCGATGGGATGAGCACAGATAACACAAGGGATATCTTGAAAAGTTATGAGAATATAAAAATTTTGGATAACGAGAAAAAGATAACCCCCATTGCAATAAATATAGGAATAAAAAATTCCACAGGGGATTACGTTATGATAGCTGGAGCTCATACGACTTATTCAGAAAACTATATTTCTGAATGTGTTAAAAGACTTGATGAAAACAAATGTGCTGTTGCTGGCGGAGCAGTTGTTAATAAACCTGGTGATGATTCTTTGATTGGAAGAACTATTTCAGAAGTTTTGAGTCATCCTTTTGGAGTTGGTGGAGGGAAATATAGAACTGGTTATTCAAAAGAGAGTCTTGTTGATACAGTTGCTTATGGGGTGTATAAGAGAGAAATTTTTGAAAAAGTGGGGTTGTTTAACGAAAATTTAGTGAGAAACCAGGATATCGATTTGAATTTGAGGATAAAGAGATCTGGATATGATATTATACTGGTGCCAAAAGCTAAGGCAACTTATTATTCAAGAACTAATGTTATTAAATTGATTAAGAACAATTTTTCTAATGGATATTGGGTTATTAACAGTGCAAAGTTTTCAAAAATTCCTTTTTCAGCAAGGCATTTGGTTCCTTTGCTTTTTGTTTTGTTCATAATTTTTGGAGGCATTATATCTTCTTTTGTTGGGTTTTTAAAAATGGTATATGTTTTTGTAATAGCTTTTTACTTTGCAATAGATCTTTATTTTTCGACGAAAATAAAGTTTCAAAAGAAAAAATTATCCATATTTTTACTTTTTATAACTTTTTTCCTTTTACATGTTTCGTATGGCATTGGATCATTAATAGGGATTTTAAAATATGGAGTAAAAAATGGCAGGTGATTTTCATCACCTGCTTTGGTTTTATATTTTGAGCACTATTTTGTTCCCAAGTAGACAAGTATATATTTATTATGTTATAATATATATAGAAAAATATTACTTATTAGGTAATTAAAATGGTGATATATGGATATCATATATAAAAACAAGCAAATAAAAAAAATATGTACCAATTTTAAAAAGTCTAAAATTCAAATTGGAGATAATGCATCCGAAAAATTATTTGCAGTGATTAATTTTATTGAAAATGCAAAAAGCTTTAAAGATGTTGAAAATATGCCGCGTTCTTTTAGATTTCATAAATTAACTGGAGATAGAAAAGGAACATATTTTATTAGTTTGGGTAAAACAAAATACAGACTTATAATTGAACCTTTAGATGAAAATGAAAAAGAGATTAAGACTAATGATGATAAAGTAATAAATGAAATTACTAAAATGGTCATTATATTGGAGGTGAGCGATCATTATGAATAAAATTGAATATGAAGAGATGGTTGCATTTCATCCTGGGTATTATGTCAATGACTATATTGAAGGATATGAAATGACTCAAGAAGAGTTTGCCAAAAGGTTAGATGTTTCTCCTAAACATGTTAGTGAATTGATTAATGGCAAAAAGGATATTAGCAATAATTTGGCAAAGAACTTATCTCTTATGACAGGAACTAGTGTTGAATTATGGATTAACTTGCAAAAAACTTATGATGAAATAAAAATGGAAATTGAAAAAAGAAAGCAATTGGAAAAAGATGCTGAGATAGCAAAGATGATCTCTTATAAATATTTTGAAAATCTTGGAGTAGTTGAAAAAACAAGTAATAAATATGAAAAAGTCAAGAATTTATGTGGGTATTTAAATATATCCAAACTTACTCTTTTAGAAAAAACTGATTTGTTGTCAAGTTTTAGAACATCCGGTAGTGTGGGAAATAAAAGACAAATTATTAATTCAAATGCTTGGTTACAAACTGCCATTAACGAAGGAAGAAAAAAAGAAGTAAAAGACTTTGATATAAATAAATTGAAAAAATCTATTCCAAAAATCAGAGAATTGACTTTGAAAAAAGAGAATGTTTTTTTACCTGAAATTGAAAAAATATTTTATGAATGTGGAGTTTCTTTTGTTAAACTGCCCCGTTTAAAGAGTTCTGGTGTCAATGGGGTTGTTAAATGGTTGAATAAGAAAAAAGTCATTTTGGCCATAAATGATAAAAATAGATATTCTGATATTTTTTGGTTTTCTCTATTTCATGAAATTAAACATGTTTTACAACAAAAGTTAAAAAAGGTTATAGTGAATGACGAGAAAAATATTTTGGAAGTTGATGAAAAATTAGAAAAAGAAGCAGATGATTTTGCGAGAGAAACTTTGATTCCTTCTGAAAGTTTTTATGGTTTTTTTGAAAAAAAGGAAATATCTGAGGAATCTATAATTGAATTTGCAAAAAGTGTAAAAATTCATCCTGGAATTGTTGTAGGCAGGTTACAAAAAGAAAAGTTAATAAAAAATAATCAGTATAATTTTTTGAGAGAAAAAATAAGCAGGTGATTTTCATTCACCTGCTTTGGTTTTATATTTTGAGATCTATTTTGTTTTCTATTTCTTCGAAGAATTTGTCGTCGTTTAATAGTTTTTCCATTTCTATTATGTCGTTGTGGATTATTCTGTCTTTTTCCATGAATGTTACTTTTTCTCTTATTTTGTCATAGATGAATCTGTTTGTGGATGAGAGATTGTCTTTTTGGTCTTTTATGTCTATTGCCTGTGCAGCAGCCAAGAATTCTATGGCAATTACTTTTTTCACGTTTTCAACGATTTGTTTTGCTTTTCTTGCAGCTATTGTTCCCATGCTCACATGGTCTTCTTGGTTTGCAGAAGAAGGGATAGAATCAACGCTTGCGGGGTGTGCCAAAACTTTGTTTTCTGAAACAAGAGATGCCGCAACGTATTGAGGGATCATGTAACCAGAGTTTAGCCCACCGTTGTTGGACAAGAACGCAGGCATACCAGAAAGCTGAGGGTTGACCAATCTTTCTATTCTTCTTTCTGAAACATTTGCTATTTCAGAAACAGCTATTCCCAAAAAGTCCATTGCCAGTGCGACTGGTTGTCCGTGGAAATTTCCACCTGAAATTACTTTTCCGTTTTCAGGGAATATCAACGGGTTGTCTGTTACTGCGTTTATTTCTTTGTTCAGTATGTCTGACACGTAGTTTATCGCGTCTTTTGATGCACCGTGTATTTGAGGGATACATCTTATGGTGTAAGCATCTTGAACTCTTATTTCTGCTTGTTTTGTTGTGTTTTTGCTGTCTTTTAATATGTTTCTCATGTTTTCGGCTGTTTTTATTTGGCCTGTTTGGTTTCTTATTTCGTGTATTTCTTCGTAGAAAGCGTCTGTTATGCCGTTAAGAGCTTCTGTTGTCATTGCTGCTGATAAATCAGAAAATTTGGCAAGTTTTATAGCGTCTGCTATTGCGTGCACTCCTATTGAAGTCATGACTTGTGTTCCGTTTATTAAAGCGAGTCCTTCTTTTTCTTTCAGATGAATGGGTTTTAGCCCTTCTTCTTCAAGTGCTTTTTTTGCCGATATTTTTTGTCCTTTGTAGAACACTTCTCCAAGTCCCATTAAAGCCAACGACATATGGGCAAGTGGAGCCAAATCTCCAGATGCACCGAGGCTGCCTTGTTCTGGAATAAAAGGAGTTATTTCGTGGTTCAATAAGTTTTGAATTTGTTCAAAAGTTTCTCTGCTTATTCCTGAATAACCTTTTGAAAGGTTGTTCATTCTTAGTATCATTATTCCCCTTACTATGTCTTCTGGGAGAGCATCTCCTACGCCACAAGAGTGGCTCATTATGAGATTTTCTTGGAGCATTTTCAATTCTTTTTTTGATATTTGAACGTTGCAGAATTTTCCAAATCCAGTGTTTATTCCATATATTGGGTAGCCTTTTTCAACTATGTCTTCTATTATTTTTCTTGCTTTGTCTATTTTTTGGTACGCATTTTCACCTATTTCTACTTTTGCTTTGTTTTTGGATACTTTTAGGACGTCTTTTACTGTGAGATGTTGTGAGTCTATTATTAATTTGTTCATCGAGGTCCTCCTCTCATGAAATTTATTTCATGTTTCTATTATATATTAATTGATTAAAAAACTCAAAAGACTAATTTTGTTGGAAGAGTAGGAATCGCTTGGCAATTCCTGTTGTTAGTTGCTGGTTGTTAGTTGTTCGTAAAAAACAAGAGCTAAAAAACTTTGCGTATGTCATGTCGACTAAACGAAGTGCATGGAGACATCTGATCAGTCAATTTTCGTAGAAAATTTAAAAGGTTTTAGATTCTTTGACAGGGTCAGAATGACAAGGATTTCTGTATTTAGTCTAAAAGTTTATCACCAAAGATTTCAATGCCAAAAGCACCCAGAGGAGCTGTGAATAGTATAGATAATACAGCTAAAGCGAGAATTAAATTTCCGCTTGCTACTCCAGCTGCCAATGGGACTGCTCCTATTGCAGCTTGAACGGTAGCTTTTGGGACGTATCCAATTATAGAAAATATTTTTTCTTTTTTGTTTAAACCAGAATTTATCAAAGAAATTAGTACGCCTAAACTTCTAAAAGCTAATCCAATGGCTATTAACAACAAACCCTTTAACCCGCTATCTAAAGCTACCTCCAAATTAACCTGTGCTCCAACGAGAACAAAAAGGAGTATTTCTGCCAACACCCAAATTTTTTCGAACTTTCTTGCCAATCTATGGGCTACTTCTTGTCTTTTTTCTAATATTATGAACCCAATTGTCATTACACCAAGTAAACTTGCTATTTGTATATAGGAAGATAAGACATCTTCGAAAGTTGTTAAAAAAATGGATATTGCCAATATGTACAACACTTTTTTGGTATCTCTTAGGTGGTATTTTTCAAATATTTTGACAAGAAGAAATCCAAAAATTATTCCAATTCCAATTCCAAGACCTATTGATAAAGGGATTTCGAGTAGTTTTATTGGTATGTTTATATTTTTGCCTCCATATAATCCCAAAAATGTTGAAAATAGAGTTATAGCGACAACATCATCAACAGAAGCACCAGCGAGGATCATTGTTGGTATTGCTTTTTTTTCGCCTTTCCCCTTTTCCATGAGTTTTAGCATCGATGGGACAACAACAGCTGGAGAAACTGCTGCGATTATAAATCCGAGTATTCCACCTTCTATAAAAGAAAGTTTGAATAACCACATTGATGAAAAAGTTATTGCAAACCCTTCTAAGAGGTTTGGTATAAAAGACAATTTTATTGCTGGTTTTCCAACTTTTTTTAGGGTACTTTTTGATATACCAAGTCCCGCCCTTAATAGAATTATTATTAGGGCGATTTTTCTTAAATCAGATGATACATTCATTAATTCTGGGCTAAGCCAATCTAAAGCGTATTGGCCGATCAACATTCCCAAAATAAGCATTCCAAGAATTCCAGGTAGATTTATTTTTTCGAATAACCATTTGAATATAAGTCCCAATAATATTACTGTTGCTAAACTAAAAGCCATATAAGTTCCTCCCTCTCTATTTAGATATAAAAAAATCCTGTTGGTAAGAATTGTGGTTACCAACAGGAGTCATTAGCTTTTATAGCGGTTGAGGTGAACTCCATCACCTTTTATGATATTATATCATAGAAATTGAAGATTTCGGTTGGATGTTAGTTATTGGTAAAAGACCAAAACAAATGCATAAGTTTCTTTTCTAACATATTTAGAGGGAATTTAAGGCAAACTTAGTCGAAATAAAAAGTTGGGAAATCATTAAATGGTTTATGTTGGATGTTTAGGGATTCAGGTGTAGAAAAAAATATTAAATATAAAAAGGTTGATATGATTATGATATAATTTATTATAAAAATGTATAGTGAATATAAGTTTTTGATATAATATTGTTATGGAGGTGTGGCTATGAATAGAGATAAAATAGACAATAAAACAAAGCTATTTAATTTAATTCTGTTGTATATATCTTATTTTAGAGATTTTGATGGAGTTAAAAAGTTAAATAAATTATTGTACTTCACCGATTTTGAGTATTACAATAAATATTCTAAATCAATTACGGGATTTAATTATCTAAAATATCCTATGGGACCTGTAATTGAAAATTATTCAGAAATAATCAATGAGATGGAAAATAAAAAAATATTAAAAAGAGTTGAAAGTAGAATTCTAGGAATAAATAAGACTTATACTGTTCATAAATTAAAAAAGTTAGTGGAACCTGATTTAGAACTATTTGAGAAAGAAGAATTACAAGTTATTAGAGATGTTTGGTACAAAAATGAACTAAAAAGTGGTAAAGAGTTGGAAGAAGAAAGCCATGTCGATGCCCCTTGGGTTCTAACAGAATTTTATCAACCAATATCGTATGATTTTGTTAAATACAGAAATCAAGATTTGGATGATTACACTATTTCTGAAATAAAAGCAGAAAACTCTTATAATAGAGCAAAAGAATATAAATCTGAAGCTGAAAAAGATTTTTATGAAAATAATGATTATGATCATATAACTCTTTATTTCTTTTAAAAAACATAAACATTGGGATCAAAATAATAATAGGTTGAAATATTTTCATAATTATAAAATAAAAAAAAGACTAGCTTTTGTATTAGATATGTAATAAAGAGTGCCCAAAATAATAAAATAGGCACTCTTTTTTATATTAATATTATTTGTAACAATAAAAAATTTCACTCTGTAAAATTAACTGATGTGATTTCTCTACCAAGGTAGTAATGACAAAAAAGCCTAAACCTGTGCTACGCACTTTACCTCTATCACGCTTAGAGGGAAATAAAACAAAATTATTACAAAGTAATTATTTTACAAGGGGGTATAAATTATTTATGATTTGATTGTTATAGGAACAGGACCAGCGGGGCTTTTTGCCGCTGCAAATATTAAAGATAAAAAGGTATTGATTCTTGAAAAGAATAAAGAGGTTGGCAAGAAACTTTTGATTTCTGGTACAGGGCAATGCAATTTGACTCATGATGGGAAGATTTACGAGTTTTTCGATAAATACGGCGACAAGAAGAATTATATGAAGAAGATTTTGAAGAGGTTTACCAATGAAGATGTGATTAATTTTTTTGAGGAAAGAGGTCTTGTTTTTGTTAAAGATAAAAACGGAAAATATTTTCCAAAATCGATGAGGGCAAAAGATGTTTTGAACATTTTGTTGGAAGAGATATCGAAAAACGGACACGAGATAAAAACAGATTCTAAAGTGGTTAAAATTGCAAAGGGGGATTTTTTTAGAGTTTTTACAAAGGATGAAGAGTACAATTCCAGATCTGTGTTGATTGCGACAGGCGGGAAATCTTATCCAAGGTTAGGAACAAGTGGGGATGGGTATAAATTTGCAGAATATTTTGAACATAATGTCGTAGAACCAAAACCAGCTCTTACACCAGTTAAGATTAAGAATTTTGATTTACAGGTTTTGTCAGGTACTTCTTTTAATGATGTGAAGATAAAGATTAAAGGTAAAGATGTTAAAAACTCGGGTGATTTGCTAATCACACATTTAGGTTTTTCCGGGCCTGCCATCATAGATTTTTCCAGATATATTTATAATGATGATGTTTTGCAAGTTTCTTTTTTGAACTTTAAAAACAAAGATGTTTTTAGAGAAGATTTTTGGAATAAATTGAAAAAATATCAGAACGAAACTATTTTTTCTGTTTTGAAAAAATACGATTTGACTAAAAAATTTATTTTGAAAATGCTAAATGATTTGAATATCGAAGAAAAAACGTTTTGTGGAAATTTGAATAAAGAGAAGAGAAATTTTGTTGTTGATTATCTTATAGATCATGAGTACTATGTTGATGAACTTTTTGGATACGATCAGGCAATGGTTACTGCTGGGGGCATTGATTTAAAAGAAATAGACGTTAAAACAATGATGTCAAAAAAGGTAGATGGGTTATTTTTTGCAGGAGAGGTTTTGGATGTTGATGGAAACACGGGAGGATACAACATTCAATTTGCTTTAACTACTGGAAAGATAGTTTCTGAATGTTTTAAATGAAATAAAATTTATACCGATTTTTAATAATATGGTTTTATAATATCATTACTTATATTTGGGGGTGGTGGAATATGAAGAAAATTTTGACTTTGTTTGTTTTGGTTATGATATTGAGTTTGTCAGTTTTTTCTGTTTCTTTTTTAACACCAGATGCGGGAATAGTTGAAGAAGGACATATTTATATAGATACTTTTAACCCGGCGTGGGGGCTTAAATGGGGACTTTTTGGTTTTATAGAAACTGGAGTTTCTCAGGTGAACAATGGTGGTTATATTAAAGCAGGATTTAACAATATTCAGGGTATTCCAGTTAAATTTAGTGTAGCTTATTCAAGTGATTTTTTTTGGTATTCAAATGTAACTTCTGCTATAGGTTATGAAACAGACCTGATTTATTTTGACGTCGGAGGTATTTTTAATCAACAAGAAGAGTATAATTATGAAACTGAAACCAGTTCCATAATAAATAACTATGCTGCTTTTGCAAAAACCAGTTTGAATATTTTGAAAGAAGAAACATCAGAGAGTTTTATAAACATAGAAAGTGGACTAAGTTTTGACAAGAATTTTGCTTTGGAAAACTATATGGTTTCTTTTTATGGAGTTCAACATTATTACAACAAAATATGGATTTACGATGGGTTGAACCTTTATGCAGGAGTACAGTTTGTTAACGATGTTGGAAGTGAGATTATTTTAATGGAAGATATGAAGATTGTTTTAGGACTTTCAAGTAGAATAAAAATATTTTAAAATATAAAGCAAAAGGAAGAGTTTTTAAACTCTTCCTTTTTTAATATAGTTTTTCGATCATGTTGTTGTATAGGGTAACTAATTTTTTTCTCTGAGTTTCATCAAAGTACCAAAGTGCTTTTAAAACATCTTTTTTATCGAAGAATTTGTTGTCAGGTATTTTCAACGTGGTTTCTATTTTCATGTTTATCTCTTGAAGGCGCGATATGTTTTCTAACAAAATAGTGAGCATTGTTCTGCTTTTGAAGTCTATTTTTTCGGAGAAAAATTCGTAAAAAACAACGAGTTTTTCTTCATCAAATTGTTTAAAGGTTTTTTTCAAAAGCCTTTGCTTTGCTTTTAGAAATATTGAACTGTAGTCTTTGTATATTATGTATAAAATCATTTTTTCGTTGTAGTTCAATTTTAGGTCTTCGTTGTTGAGGATCAAGTTGTATATATTTCTAAAGACTTTTTTGTTTAATTTTTTTATTGTTATCATTATTGTTATTAAGTCTATAAGAAAGTCTCTCGATTTTTTCTTCCGTATTTCGAATATGAACTTTTCTATATTATTGTCAAGGTAACTTTTGAATTTCTCAACACTTATTTCATAGAAGTTTTTATCCTGAAAAAAGTCGTCTTGAAAAAGTTCGTATAGAGTTTTTGCATGTACCCTGTCGGATTTTCCGTTTATTATATTGTGAGCAGCTCTTTTTCCAAGTTTGGCTTTTTTAGAGAATTTGTTTATGCCGAATGAGTCTATATAATCTTTGAATAAGTTTTGAACTTCTTGGGTGTTTCTGTAATACTTTTTGTTAAGGTCAAGGTCAAAGACCTCTGCATCTCCAGATTCTTGCAAATTATCTAACTTCGAAAAAGATTTTGTGAGTACAAATAGTTCTGTTATGTACCTGTAGTAATCCCTTTCTTTCAGATATTTTAAATATTCATCGTATATGTTTATTATTCTGTTTTCAGATGAAAAGTAATAAGAAGAATAATACGTCGCTGTTCTCAACAACCAATATCTTTTTTTGGGATCTTTGTTTGCTCTGTAAATATCCAAGATGTTTGCGATAATAAGAGATGGATTAGGTATTTTTTTTGCTGTTATTATGGATTCAAGGTTTAACTCTTTTTTTAACTTTGGGTTATCTGTAGTTCTGGCTTTCACCATCATGTGATTTGAGTGTAGATAGGGATCTATGTGATAGTCATCTGGAATTTTTTTGTTTTTTTCGAGTATTTTTGCATCCACACTTATTAAAGCGTTTGTCACGATTTTTTTTGCGGGTTCTGGAATTTTTTCTAGATTCATGTACAAGTTGTTGAATATTGATAAATATTCTTCGTTGTTCAATATGAAGAGAGAAGACATTTTAATCGTTAACAATAAATAGTATATATTCATATTAGAAACGTGCTCAATATTTTTATCGAGCACTTTTATTACCTGTTCATGATTAAATTTTCCATAAAGATTCATAACCTCTAAGTAAAATATAAGGTCTTGATCCTTTTTTTTCTCATATTCGTAATTAAGGATTGGTCTTCCAAAAAAACCGTAACGGTTTACGTCTAAGATGATTTTTTCAATACTATCCATGTTATCTTCCTTTTATTATGATTTACATTAATATCATATCATATTAATTTAAATAAGTTCTTTCCATTTGTCGACTTCTTCAACGTGTATGAATTTTATTCCCACTTTTTCGGCTGCTTTGTCAAAGTCTGTGTCTCCTATTATTATAGCTTCTTCTGGAGTTATTTTCAATTCTTTTAAAATGTTTTCAAAATATTCTTTGTGCGGTTTTGTTGTGTTCGAGTTTTCCATGTGTGAAATATATACAAAGTTTTCGGGTTTCGAACACATATTCTTGGGAATAGAGGGTTAGAAGCAAAGTCGAGTTTATGGCGTCCAAATACATTTCTGGGTCTAACCCTGTATAATCAAACAACGCCCCATAATAAGTTTTTGCATATGTTCTCTCGTCTGTTAAATTCAATGTTCCGTCATAGTCTAAAAATATGTACATATCCTACCTCCTGTAATAATAGTCTTTTCAATTATACATCATTAAGTTAATAAACATATAATTATGATTTCCTTTTTTCTTTGTTATGTAATATAATTTTATAGAATACTTTTTTGGGGGAATTTTTTATGGAAAAAAGGTTTGTAAAATTATATCTACATAAAAGTCAATCAGCTGCTCTTGAAAAAATGCTTGAAAAAGATGAGATTACGATCATGTCTAAATCACAAATAGATGAAAAACAATATCAATATGAGTTTATCATCAACGCAACTGGTAGTGATAATTTATTAGATAGAATAGAACATGATTTTTCAAAGATAAAAGATTTCCACATGTATTTTTTCAACATAGAAGCAGAAATTCCAAGGCCAAAAGAACCAGAAAAAGAACCAGAAAAAGAAGAAGAGAAAAAGGAAAATAAATATGTGTTTCAAAGGTTGACAAGGCAAGAACTCTACAACGATATAAACAAAGACGTCACCATATCAGTATCTTACATTCTTTTGATTATAATTTCTTCTATTATTGCCGGGATAGGTCTTATTAGGGATAACTCGACTATTATTATTGGTTCAATGGTTATAGCTCCATTTTTGGGTTCTAACGTGTCTCTTGCTTTTTCTACAACTATTGGAGACAGAAAAACTCTTTTACAATCTTTAGAAAAACTCTTTATTGGTATAGGAATCTCTTTTTCGATAGCTTTGTTATGGGGATTTTTTTACAAAATTGATCCAAGTGTCTACGAAATAGCAAGCAGAACAACTATAAGTATTACAGATATTATTCTGGCTTTTATAACGGGAGTTGCAGCTATCCTTTCTGTTAACAAAGGTGTTGTAGACGCTCTTGTTGGAGTTATGGTTGCTGTTGCTTTTATGCCCCCTATCATAGCTTCTGGGCTTTTGATTGGGAATGGAATGATTGATAAAGGGCTGTCTGCTTTGTTGTTGTTTTTTATAAACATAGTAGCAATAAATTTGGCCGGAGTGTTGACTTTTTTAGTGGAGGGATTGAGACCTTCTACTTATTGGGAAGAAAAGAATGCGAAAAAGTACAGAATAATATCTTTGATAATTTGGATATTTTTGTTAAGTCTTATGTCTTATTTGCTATATATTATTTTTTAAATACAAAACCCGACTTTTTTAAAAAGTCGGGTTTTAATTTATTCGCAGATAGGCAAAATGCCTTCATAAGAAATTATTCCATTTTTGTAAGAAAGCTGTATAGGGTATATTTTTACTCCAACTTTCATAGCTTTGTGAAAGGTTTCTGCAAATTTTGTGTCTGTTTCCTTGTTTGGTCTGAAGCATTCGCTTTTCCCAAACACAAGGAGTATTATTGCAGCTTCTTCTCCGTTTTCTTTAATTTCTATTAATTCTTCAAGATGACGGGTTCCTCTCAAAGTTGGTGAATCTGGAAATTTAGCTACCCCGTCTTCAGTTAGGGTACAACCCTTTATTTCTATCCAAATTTTGTTGTTTTTTGCATCTTCTACAAGATAGTCTAATCTACTTTTGTTGTATTTTACTTCGGCTTTTATGTTTCTTAGCTTTCCAAAAGGATTTATGTTTTCATTGTTTAGGATAAAATAGCTTATGTTTCTATGGTAAGCTGAGTTTATCATTATTTCTTCGCTACCATTTTCAGCTGCTATCAAGTCCCATTTGGTTTTTCTTTTTGTGTTGTTGGCCTTTTTTATCTTTATTTTATTTCCTGGGTATAGCAGTTCTTTAAGCCTTCCTGGGTCGTGCACATGGATTTCTTCGTTTTCAAGGTCAAGTTCTGGGATGTCAACTTCTGCAATGTATCTGTTGGGTCTAGACTTAAAAATAGCTGTGTAGTCAGTTTTTATTTCCATTAATTTCATTTTTATCACCTTTTTTTAGTAGAAAAATGTGGAATTTATCATCAATACATTATACTATTTAATAATTGAGTACAAATAAAATTATTATTTTTTTGATATTACTAATTTGTTATAATAGAAGTATCTTAAATAATTTTAATGTAAATATATATAATATTTATTTATATTTAAGATTTTTTACGTAATACTTCTTAAATGATTTTAATATGGCCTTTATGTTTTTTGTTATAATTTTAGTAGAAAAGTTAAAAGCATAAAAGCCTAAACACCCCTGTGCTGCGCACGTCCCCTCTAACACATTTAGAGGGGAATTAAAGGCTAAAGTCCATGGGTTGGATGTTGGAAGTTAAAAGCATAAAAGCCTAAACACCCCTGTGCTGCGCACGTCCCCTCTAACACATTTAGAGGGGAATTAAAGGCTAAGTTCATGGGTTGGATGTTGGAAGTTGTTAAAATCTCCTCTTAATGTGTAAGAGGAGGGGACCACTTTAGTGGTGAGGAGTTTAGTGTTTTAAATAAACAAAGGTGAAAAATGCATGATTATGAAGAGTTAAAAAAATTTGCTAAAGAATTAAGAAAAAAGAGTACAATATCTGAAGTAATATTATGGAACGAGTTAAAAAACAAAAAGTTCTATGGCTATAAATTCAATAGGCAAAAAAT
>NZ_FMYV01000012.1 GCF_900102615.1 Geotoga petraea
CTGAGCCAGGATCAAACCCTTCTTCCAGTCCTTTTCCTGTCTTCTCAGTCTTTCACTGTCTTCTTCCTTGTTCCTTTTCTTCCTTGGCTTGGCCTCTATCCACTTGTCAAAGAGCTTCTCTTCATTCTTCTATTTTGTTTCGCTTTTAAATTTTCTTTTGGCTACGAAAGCCGAAGTTAATACTATCACATTATCCCTATTTTTGTCAATTGCTTTGTTGTTAACTATTCCTTTCTTGTTCCTTAACCTCTTCCACCTTTTCAGGTGTGCATTTGTTTTTTGTTTATCTTAACTTTACTTTAACCATAGTGCTTTTATCTTGTTATATTATAATATTATGAAAAAGGAGTGTTTAAGTTGTTTATAAATTTTGAATATTATAGAAAACAAATTAAAGATAAAATTATAAAAGCGAATTTAATTATAAATTCTGAAGTTAAGGTTTACCTTGAAACATATAAAGGTCCCTTCTCGAAAGTTTTAAATGATAATTATAAGATTTCCAAAATAAAAAATATACCTTTATGTCAAGATACTGGAATTGTAGAATTTTTTTTATTTCTAAACAAAGATGATTATTTCAATATTGATATACAAGGTTTTTTGGACTCTTTAGTTAAGGAAATATATTCAGAGAATAATTTCAGATTTTCCACTTTAAGAGATCCTTACATGAAAAGAAAAAACACTTTTGATAATCTCCCTTCTATGATAAATATTATACCAACTAAAGAAAAATCAAATTTATCATTTCTTATAAAAGGTGGTGGAAGTGAAAATCTATCTTTTTTAAAAATGCTCAAGCCGACGATTTCAAAAAATGACCTTATAAATGAAGTTTTAAAACATATTCAATTAAATGGGTCAAGAGCGTGCCCTCCTTTAGTAATAGGTGTTGGACTTGGGGGAACAGCAGAAAAAGCTGTTTTAAACTCTAAGATATCTCTTTTAAAGAATTTTAATGATTACAATAAAGATGAAGATTATAAAAACTTAGAGAAAAATTTGGAAACTAAAATTAATAATTTGAATATTGGTGTACAGGGTTTAAAAGAAGGGAAAACTACACTTTCTACAAAAATTACAGTTATGCCTTCTCACATAGCCTCGCTATCTTTAGCAATTTCAGTTGATTGTTATTTGAATAGAAAAGGAGTTGTTTATTTTGAAGCATAACTTATCAGTTGGTGACTTTTTTGAATATAGTGGAGAACTAATAATAATGAGAGATGCTGCTCATAATAAAATTAAACAACTTTTTGATGATAATAGCTCATTACCTATTGATTTTAAAGATAAGATTATTTTTTATGCCGGGCCAGCAAAAAAACCAGATAACCTTGTTATTGGAGCTATTGGTCCCACAACAAGCAGTAGAATGGATAATTACTTGGAAATAATGTATAAGCTTGGTATAAAGGCAACAATAGGGAAAGGTAATAGAAGTAGTATAGTTGATTTATTAAACAAAAAATACAATAAATACTATTTTGTTTGCCCTTCTGGAGCTGCAGCAACATTGGCACAAAAAGTATTTTCTTATGAAGTCATTGCCTTTCCAGAACTTGGACCAGAAGCTATTCAAAAAATTGTTGTTGTTGATTTCCCGCTGATGGTTGCCATAGATAACTTAGGAAATAATTTTTATAACCTTTAAATAAAAAGGCCAAAGATTAAATCTTTGGCCTTTTATTTATTATAACTGTTTTAAAACTTCTTTTAAAAATTCCCACATTCTTTTTATTGATGAAATACTTATATGTTCATCTGGTGTGTGAACATCAAACATGTTAGGTCCAAATGAGATCATATCAACATCCTTTAACTTTTCGGATAAAAGCCCACATTCTAATCCAGCGTGAATAGCAGTAATTTTTGGTTCTTTACCAAATTTTTCTTTATAAACTTTTTTAAAAACTTCTCTTATCTTTGATTCTGGTTTATATTGCCATGCGGGATAAGGTGCACTTGTTATTATCTCAGCTCCAACCATTTCTGCAACTAGCCTTGCTATTTGATGAACTTGTTGTTTTTTTGATTCTACAGAACTTCTTGTTGATGAATCAAATTCTATGAATTTTTCATGTGTTGTAACTACACCTAAATTAGAAGATGTTTCCACAAGTTTTTCTATTTCTGATGACATGCCAAGAACTCCATCAGGAATTAAGTTTAAAAGGGTAATCATTTTACTTGTTGTTTTTTTAGAAAAAACTTTTTTAACATCTTCAGAGATTTTAGAAATTGTAATATGTATGTTTCCATCCTTTACTCTATATTCTTTTTGAAAGATATCATTCCATTTTTTTATTTTCTTTTCCATTTCTTCTAAGTCTTTGTTCTTTAACATTATTTTGGTTACAAACTCTCTGGGTATAGCATTATCTTTTGCACCGCCATTTACTGAATAAACATAAAAATCCATTGTATCGTTTATATCTAATAAAAATCTTCCCATTAATTTATTAGCATTTCCTCTTTCTTTTATTATTTCCATTCCTGAATGTCCACCTTTTAAACCTTCTAACTTTATCTTGAAAGGTAGATAATCATTTTTAGAATTTTTCCATTCAATATTCAATTTTATTTTGTCTCTCATTCCCCCCGCACAGGAAACTAAAAAAACTCCTTCTTCTTCAGAATCAATATTAATTAGAGTTTTACCTTTTATATTATCCGGAGATAAGCTGTTAGCTCCCTCCATTCCAGTTTCTTCGTCACTTGTAATAAGCACTTCTAAAGGTGGATGGGGTATATCGTTAGAATCTAATAAGGCCAGTTGATAAGCAACAGCTATTCCATCATCAGCACCCAGAGTTGTGCCAGTTGCATATATGTAATCTCCATCAACCCTTAATTTTATAGGATCTTTTTTAAAATCATGTTCTGTGTCCAAATTTTTTTCACATACCATATCCATATGTCCTTGTAAAGTGACATAATCATGGGTTTCAAACCCTTCAGTTCCAGGTTTTCTTATTATAACATTTAATGCATCATCTTGAATATACTCTAAGTCCCTTTCTTTAGCAAATTCTACTAACCAATCACTTACTTTTCTTTCTTCTTTTGAACATCTTGGGATCTTAGATAATTCTTCAAACCAATAAAAAACTTTTTCTGGTGATAACCCATTCAAAACTCTTTCCATATATTTTGTCCCTCCTTGAATAATTTTGATTACAAATTTATTATATCATTAATTAGCTTAGCTAATTAATGATATAATAAGAATTATTTATTAAAAAACTAATAGATTAAACTTAGGATATATCATTATTTAAAGAGGGCGATCTTAATTAAAAAACATCTAAGTTAATTAAGTTCTATTATTTCATTTATTGTAAATTCTTTGGGAGTAATGTAAGAAATATCCACATATTTTTTCTTATTACCAAAAATATGATCTAACAACTCTGCATCAATAGAAGTAATGTTATTGGTTTTAATATCATCTTTATAAACCCATCTCAAAATCCCCTCATCGCAATCAATTAGATTTTGTTTTTTTATTTCAGATGTAAAAATAAATAATATCCAATTGTAATGTTCAGGCCCATCTTCTGATGTAATTACTTTTAACTTTGTATTATTTAATTTAATTCCTGTTTCTTCTTTGAATTCTCTGAATATGGAATCTTCTATAGATTCATCATAATAAGTTTTTCCACCAGGTGCTACAAGTTTACCAGGAAAAGGTTCTTTAAATCTTTCCAATAACAAATACTCACCAAATTCGTTTTTTGCATAGCATATTACAGCTATTTTCTGGTTATTGTTTTTTACAACTTTTTTTGTATCAAGCTGAATGTTGTTTTTTTCGAAATATTTTTCTAATTTTTCATAATTTATTCTATACTCTTCCATTATTTACCTCCTAATTATTTTTATTAAATTCTCTTGAAAATATTTTATCATGATAAAATATAAATATATAACTCAATTTTTGGAGGTTAATTATGAGAGAAAAACTTTTAAAATGGAAATATAAAGAACTTGGCGAGCAAATGATTCAAACTTTGAAAAATAAAAAGCATGACGCTTATTTAGTTGATTCAAAAGAAGATGTTGTTAGTACTTTGAAAAACATAGTTCCTGAGAAATCTTCAGTTGCAATCGGTGGTTCTATTACCTTACAAGAAACTGGAGTTATAGATTTTTTAAAGAATAACGATTATAAGTTTTTCAATAGAAATGACGCTAAAACTGAAGATGAAAAAAGAGAAATATTTTTAAAATCTTTTGATGTAGATTTCTTCTTCTGTAGTGCTAACGCAATAACAAAAGATGGAATGATTGTTCAATTAGACGGCAATGGCACGAGAGTTGCTCCAATGATTTACGGGCCCAAAAATGTCGTTATGGTTGTTGGTATGAACAAAATAGTGACAGATCTTCAAAGTGCTGATGAAAGAATTAAAGAGATATCACCTATGAATGCAAAAAGGTTAGATACAAAAACACCTTGTGTTAGATTTGGTGAATGTATTGATTGTGAATCAAGAGAAAGAATTTGTGTTCATAAAACTATTTTACAAACTGGAGTTAGGCATCCCGGAAGATTTAAGATAATTTTGGTTACAGAAGATTTAGGGCTGTGAAATACAGCCCTTATTTTTTATTTTTTCTATCCATTGTATAAACATACGCCAAAACTTCTGCTGCTATTTTGTACATTTCTGGTGGGATTTCTAAATTTAGATCAATACCATAAAATTCTTCTACAGCATTTTGATCTTCGATTACTGTGACTGATTCTTCTTCTGCAACTTCCAAAATTTTTTTAGCTATATCATTGAGACCTTTGGCAACAACTTTTGGTGCTTTATCAGTTCCTTTTCTATATCTTAATGCAACAGCTTTTTTGAAATTTTTTTTATCATTATAATTCATTATTCTTCATCCTTTTTTAAATAAAAAATGGTTATTTCAGGAGAATTTAGAAATCTTACATTTAACCAAGATCCCAACCCTCTATTTATATATAGCTTACTATTGTTGTAATCATGCATACCTCTTAAAAATTCAGAATAGTTACCGATTTTGTTTACTAAAAATTTAGTTAAAAATGGTATATAAATTTGTCCACCATGGGTATGACCTGCTAAAATTAAATCTGATTGATCAATCAATTCAATATGCTTTTTAGCATTATCTGGTACATGTGTTAAAAATATACTGTAAAAATTTTCAAAGTTTTCAAAATTTTCTAACTTATAAAACATGGGAAGTCCCGTCAACAAAATCTTTTGACCTTTTACCTCAACAAGTTCACTTTTTCCTTCTATTAGATGTATATTCTCATAAGCATACGCTTTGTTGACCTCATTTAGATCTTGAAAATCCCAATTCCCATATATTACATATATATCAGAAATTTCTGAAAGTTCCCTAAAAAATTTTTCTAAACTTTTTTGATCAGAATTGTTAGCTAAAGAATCACCAGTATATACAATAAAATCTGGTTCTATTTTTTTTATCTTTTTCAAAATTATGCTATGAAAAAAGTAAAATTTTTTAATGTGTAAATCAGAAATCTGCACGAACTTTATATCTTCATTTATCTTTTCTGATTCTATATCCACTTTCTTATTCATGATCAATATACTTGGCTCTATAAAGAATGAATATAATATCAAAAGCAAGAATACAAGAAAAATCAAGCCTCTTTTTTTCATTAGTAAGTCTCCTATACATAACACTGTTTAATCTTTATTATTTCTTATTTTCAAATTAAATTATACTATATTTCTATTTTTTAATTTGTGTTAAATATGGTAAAATTAATGTGAAGATATATTTCTATACCACAACAAAGGGGGAGATTCAAATGGAAAACTTAATCAACATTAATCTCAATGGTGAGATTATAACGATAACTGATAAAACACCTTTTCCTATTTTGCTTGCAGAATTTTTGTATGAAGGTGATTTCGACCTTATGATGGCAGATTTAAAAAACAATGTGGAACTTGTGGAAGAGGCAAAAAAAGTAACAAAACTTATGGAAAACTTACCTGGTTTAACTTCGAATTTTATCACCCGACCTTTTGTATTTAATGATTTCATGACATATATGGATGAGTTTAAAATAAAGCCATCCGACCTGAATCACGTATCTTTGAATGGAATGTTTGATATTGTTCTTGAAAGAGCTGATAGAAAAGCTTTTGACATAGTAAAAAATATTATTGACTTCATGTTGAAAATCGATTCTAACTTTGCTCCAGCATATGAATTATTAGGTTCAATTTTAATAGAAGAAGGAGATTTTGAAAAAGGAAAAGAATATTTGGAAAAAGCGGCAAAAATAGATCCTTGGAATATTGCAGCTTTATCTGAATTAGGAGAAGCATATTTTAATCTTAAAGAATTTCATAAAGCTGCAGAAATCTGGAAAAAAGAAATCGAACTTTCTCCCGATAATTATGTAACTTATTTCATGATAAGTGATGCATATATTGAGATAGAAGAATTTGAAAAAGCTGCTCACAATTTAGAAAAATTCTTGAGTAGGTTTCCAAAAAGCATTCTTGGAAAATTTGAGCTTTCTGAGCTGTATAGAAAATTGGATAGAAATATAGAAGCTGATGAATTAAAGGATGAAATATTGAATTCAACTCCTGAATACCAAAGCGATATAGAAATATGGTCTAAAATAATGATTGAGAAACAAAAATTTGATAGGGTAATAAAATTTATCGAAAAATATGTTAGAGATAACGATGAAAATGAACATTTTAAACTATTACTTGTTGTTCCTTATATAAAATCTGGAAGAAAAGCAGAAGCAAAAGAAATTTATAAAGCAATGAAAGAAAAATTTAGCTGGTACATTTATAGTTTGAAAAATGTTTTTGACGAAAATCTCAATGAAGAAGAAAAGGAATTATTAAATTGAGCAAAAAAATATACAGGGGGCTTTTATTTAGCTCCCTGGTTTTTTTAGTAAACCTTACTTGTTTTATCAACGGTAATAGCATCTTAGATTTTACTTTTGTAAACGCTATTTTGTTTGCGGGTATTGTAGACTATTATAAGATGTTCATTCCAGAAACATCTGTTATTATTATATTGATAATATCACTTATTAATTTTGATATTTATAATTTAATCTATGCTCTCTTTATTTTATTCATAACTTTAGTTTTATACAATACAAAAAAATTTGGTTTTGGTGATGTGCAACTATTAGCTGTAATGACTCTTTATCTCGGTTTTAACATTTTCTACATCATAATTTTATCAATGATTTTGGTGTTTATTTTCAATTTTAATAGAAAAGAAATTAAAATCCCATATGGTTTTTATATAATGTTATCTGTGGTTATTTATTATTTTATTGAGGTGATTTTATGATTTTCCAAAAAATTCTTTCTTCTTTTTTGGAGTTCCCAGGGTTTTTCATTACTTTGAATATAATAATGTTTTTATACTATTTGAAAAAAGAAAAAAGGATAAGAAAATATTTGATAATTGTTACTGTTTTTATATATATTATTTCCTCAGGTTGGTTCACCAGAATTTTTGTTACCCCGCTTGAAAATAATTTCCCGCCTTTTACAACAGAAGGACAATTTTTTGAAGATAACGGATTAATAGTAATATTGGGGGGAGGAATTATTTCTGATACTGAAAGCAACACGATAAGTAGTCTTTCTGATCAATCATTGGCAAGAGTTTATAAAGGATATTTACTTTATAAAGATTTGGGATACCCAATAGTTGTTACTGGAGGTAAATTACCGGGAACTGAAGATATACCGGAAGCATTTTTGATGAAGGAAACTCTTATTAAAATGGGGGTAAAACCAAGTGATATATACATAGAAATTGAGGCAAGAAATACAAAAGAAAACGCCAAATTTACCGCTGAAATAAAAAAAGAACTTGATATCAAAAATGTTTATTTAGTTACTTCTGCGATTCACATGGCTAGATCGTATAGTTCTTTTAAAGAATATATTGAAAAAGGCTTGGTGCCAGTTCCTGCATATTATTTTGTTCCCAAAACAAAACTGTCATGGTCTGATTTTATCCCGAGTATAAATAATTTAAGAGCCACTGCCTTAGCTTTTCATGAATATTTGGGGATGATCTATTATAATTTGATCTCTTGATTTATGCTGGTATTTTTTGATATAATATTTTGATATACGGAGCGTAGCGCAGGTGGTAGCGCGTCAGCATGGGGTGTTGAAGGTCGCTGGTTCAAATCCAGTCGCTCCGACCATAAAAACATCAGGAAGCTTATGCTTCCTGTTTTAATTTGGAGGTTTATATGTTTTATTTATTTTTAGCAGTGCTTAGCTCATCAGCAATAGCTTTAATCTTTAAATATTCAGAAAATAACAACATGAATAGGTTTGCAATAACTTCAATGAATTATGTTGTGGCATTTAGTACATCTTTGATTATTATTCTTAGCAATATTAAGAATTTTTCATTTGAAAATAAAAGTTTAGATCCTATAATACACAATCTGATTAACAATATTAAATTCAATGAATTTACAAGCTTTGTTTGGGCAATTATAATTGGAAGTATTGCTGGAGTATTTTTCTTTTTGTCCTTTTTTCTTTATCAAAAAAGCATAAGAGAAAACGGAGTAGGATTGTCAGGGGCTTTTGGTAAGTTGGGTATTTTGATTCCTATGATTTTTTCTATCATTTTTTGGAAGGAATATCCAAATACCATTCAAACTGTAGGAATATCTTTTGCGATATTTGCAATAATATTTGTAAATATTCCTTTTAAAAAAGAAAAAATAAAATTCAATTATTTGTTGATTCTTTTGTTTCTATTTGGTGGAATGGCTGAGTTTTCAAATAAAATATTCCAAAATTATTCTTTTACAAAATATAAAGAAATATTCTTATTCTTTGTTTTCTTTTCAGCTTTTTTGATAAGTATATATTTTACTTTAAAAAAACCTAAAGAGGTTCAAAAAAGAGACATAATTACAGGTATTTTAGTTGGAATTCCAAATTATTTTTCATCTTTTTTTTTGATTATGGCTTTGGATTATGTTAAAACATCTGTTGCTTTCCCAATCTTTTCATCAGGAAGTATTTTGTTTATAAATCTTGGCGGTATATTGATATTTAAAGAATATCCATCAAAAAAAGACTGGGTAGCAATTTCAATTACTATATTGGCACTAATTTTGATGAATATTAGAGCTTAAATTATGTGGACTTTTAAATCTGAAAAAATTTCTGAATTATCTTTGCCATTTATACTCTTTATAAATTTATCGATTAAATAAATTTTATATCCCTTGTCTATAGCAGTTTTAACTGTTTCTAATACACAAACTTCAGCAGCTAATCCAACAATAACAAGGTTTTTTATATTATTATTTTGTAGTTCTTCATCAAGTCCATTTTCTTGTTTACTTTCAAAATCTTCGTAAAAAGCTGAATGTGAGTCTGTATCTTTAGTAGTACCTTTTTTAAATACTTTATCATAATTTGAAATAAATAATTCATTACCTTTTGTTTCTTGAACACAGTGTACTGGCCATTCTGAAAAGGACTTATGGTCTTTTGGATGGTCGTCTTTGCTTGCGATAACCAAGAAAGTACTATCTTTAAACTCTTTTGCCATATTGTTTAAATCTTTTCTCCATTTTTCGTCAGTACCTTTTACAGGTAATTCATCTGGCATTTCTTCGGTAAAACCGTATTGACAATCAACACAAATTAACGCAGTATTACTGCTTGTAATACCCCTCATTATTAATCTTTCAAAAATTTGGTCAAACATCTATTGAACCTCCTTATAATATTTGGAGACTTTAAATTAATTTTCTTAATTTATACTCTGTACTATTAAATTATAACACGATTAAATTAAATAAAAGTTAATTGACAAACGACTGATACCAATGTAAACAAAAAATGTAATTCTTTTATTCTCATCCTTATACCATTAAATAAGAATATAAAATATTTTTTTATTTCATACTTATATTATATTTTTCTTATAAATATCGTAAAATATATATTTTATAATAGAAATGAAGCTCATTATTCTAAAGGGGTGAAAAAATGTATAAATTAGTATTAATTAGACATGGAGAAAGCGTGTGGAACAAGTCTAACCAATTTACAGGTTGGACAGATGTAGATTTGTCTGAAAAAGGTGTTGAAGAAGCAATAAATGCCGGTAAATTGTTGAAAGAAGAAGGCTATGAATTTGATATCGCCTATACTTCTGTTTTAAAAAGAGCGATAAGAACCCTTTACTTTACTCTTTACGAAACCGATCAACTTTGGATTCCTGTTAAAAAATCATGGAGATTAAACGAAAGACATTACGGTGCTTTACAAGGATTGAACAAGTCAGAAACTGCAAAAAAAGAAGGGGAAGAACAAGTTAAAATTTGGAGAAGATCATACGATGTTCAACCACCAGCTCTTTCTGAAGATGATGAAAGATTTCCAGGAAACGAAAGAAAATATCAAAATTTAGAAAAATCATTACTACCAAAAACAGAATGCTTAAAAGATACTGTTGAGAGATTTCTTCCGTTATGGCATGAGGAAATAGCTCCCACTATAAAATCTGGTAAAAAAGTAATAATATCTGCTCATGGTAATTCTTTAAGAGCGCTTGTAAAATATTTGGATAACGTATCTGAAGAAGAAATTGTTGGCTTGAATATCCCAACAGGTATTCCACTTGTTTACGAGTTAGATGAAAACTTAAAACCAATAAAACACTATTATTTGGGTGACCAAGAAGAAATAAAGAAAAAAATGAACTCTGTAGCTAATCAAGGAAAGGCAAAATAAATAAGATAGGCTGACAATAAGTCAGCCTATCTTTTATAGTCGTTGATTTAAATTCATCATTTCCAATAATGACAAAGCACTATCAAATCCCTTATTACCAGACTTTATGCCAGATCTATTCATAGCTTGTTCTACTGTATCTGTAGTTAACACTCCAAAAACCACAGGAATGTCTGAATGTAGATTTATCTGTGCCACACCTTTTGAAACTTCGTTTGAAACTATTTCAAAATGATATGTTTCTCCTCTTATTACTGCTGAAAGAGCAATAACTCCATCATACCTTTTTGAATTTACCAATTTTTTTGCCAAAAAAGGAATCTCAAAAGAACCAGGAACATAATAAACATCTATGTTGTTTGTATCCAGATCATGTCTTACAAAACAATCTTCTGCTCCTTCCAATAATCTTTCCGTTATAGTTGAATTAAACCTTGAAATTATTATTGCTACTTTTTTATCTTTACCTGAATAGTTACCTGTAATATAGTTCATAACATCACCTCATAATATATTTTTTAAATCGTGTCCAAATCTTTCAAACTTTGTTTTTAAATAATTGTGATTGTGTTCATTAACATTACCAAAAATATTCTTTCTATTGACAACATTTATGCCATAATTAACTAATTGATTTTCTTTATCTTTGTTGTTAGATAACAATTCAATATCTGTTACACCTAACTCTTCAAGTATTTGTGAAGCAACTGCATAATCTCTATTGTCTGCTGGTAATCCAATTACTTCGTTAGCATCTACTGTATCAAGTCCTTTATCTTGTAATGAATAAGCTTTTATTTTATTAGTTATGCCAATGCCTCTACCTTCTTGCCTCAAATAAATAATTATTCCCTTTCCATTTTCTGAAATGTATTTCATGGCATTTTTAAGCTGGCTTCCACAATCACATTTCAAAGATGAAAAAGCATCGCCAGTTACACATTCAGAATGTATTCTTACAGGTATCGGTTTGTCATGTAGATCTCCATATGTCAAAGCAAAATGTTCTTTTTCATCAATGTTGTTATAGAATCCAATTATTTTAAATTCTCCAAATTCTGTTGGTAACTTTGCTTCAGCGGCTTTATAAACTAATTTAGTATTTTTTATATATTCTTTGTATATTTCATCTATTGAAACCATTGGTAATCCATATTTATTAGACATATCTACTGCAAAATCAAAGTCATGTGAATCACCATCTTTGTTCAAAATTTCTATAATTGTGGCAAATTTTTTATATCCTAATAGTTTTACAAGCTCAACTGATGCTTCAGTATGCCCCTGCCTTTCTTGAAAAGGTTTTGAACCTAATAAAGCAACATGTCCAGGATATGAAAACATACTTGGACCATGTCCTTCTGATAAAAACTTTATTGTATTACACCTTTCTATTGCAGTAACTCCCGTATCACTCAACTTGTAATCTATTGGGACAAAAAAGTTTGTGCTATGTTTGTCCAAACCATTTCCTGGCATCTTAAAAAATCCCTTATTTAATAACTCCTTTTCATCTGCAACTGTGCATAAAACGCCCTTACCTTCTGCAATCATAAAATTTATGATTTCTTTTTTCATTATTTCAGATGGAAACACTAAATCAGCTTCGAACTCTCTTTTTTGATCGGTGATAATAACCGGCTTACCTTGTTCAAAAGCCTCTTTTATTTCTGAAAACATTTGCTACACCTCCCATATATCTTAAAAACATGTCAACCTCATAATTAACGAGATCTCCGTTTTTTATATCTGACAAATTTGTATTTTTCCAAGTATGATCAATAATCTGTATAGAAAAAGAATCCAAAGAAACTTCAGCTATAGTCAAAGAAATTCCATTTAATGTTATAGAACCATTTTTTATAGTTGGAATATCAGTATTTGGCATTTGAAATGATAATTTGTAACTGTTTTTGTCTCTTGTATATCCTAAATATCTTATAGTTCCATCAACATGCCCAGTTACTATATGCCCACCAATTCTATCGCTTAATCTCATTGCTCTTTCTATATTAACAATTCTGGAACTTTTTAAATTAGTGTTATTTATCGTTTTATATCCTGCATCAAAAAACATTTTATTACCTTCCATTTTTTTCATAGTTAGACATATGCCATTTATTGCTATACTATCTCCAACCTTCACATCATCAAATTTATTTTCAACGTTAAGCTCTTCACCTTTGATATTTAAATTGGTTTTGTATTCAACTATTCCCGTAAACATTTATATCAAACTCCCATAATATATTATTTTTGAATTTTTTAATAGAAAAATCTTTTTGCTCTAAATAGTCTGAAAATTTTGAAAATGGTGATATTCCCCTTCCAAATATTTTTGGTGATTGAAATATCATTATCTTATCTGCAAAAGGCATAAATTGTTCTATAACACTCCCTCCACCTTCTACAAGAACTGAATCTATTTCTCTGTTCCCAAGATTTGTCAGTATATTTTCTGGTGTTGATTCTTCAATATTTACAAACTCAGTATTTTTATTTTTAAAACTTTTTTTTGAATTAAAAATCAAGTTTCTTCCATCTTCATTAAAAATTTTATAATCCTTATTTTTGCTTTTTAGTTCTTTATCTAATACAATTCTCAATGGATTTCTGGAATTTGTTATTCTTGAAGTCAATCTGGGATCATCCTTCTCAAGTGTGTGGTAACCAATCATTATAGAAGAATATTCATTTCTCAATTTATGTACATATTCGTTAACTATATCATTTGTTATGTGCCTATCTTCACTTGTATAAGGAAAAATATACCCATCTAAACTCATAGCAAATTTCAGCAATACATAGGGTTTTTTTATAGTGATATATTTTAAAAATTTTTGGTTTAACATTTTTGATTCTTCTTCCAGAACCCCTACTCTTACTTCTATTCCTTTTTCTTCCAACTTTTTGATACTTTTTCCAGCTACTTTTTTATTAGGATCTTTCATTGAAATTACTACTCTTTTAAACTTCTCTTTTATTATTCTGTCAACGCACGGTGGTGTTTTACCCCAGTGATTACATGGCTCTAAAGTTACATACATAGTAGATCCTTCTACTGAATAGCCTTTATTAAAAGCATTCTCTATCGCCATAACTTCAGCATGACGACCACCATAGAATTCATGGTATCCTTTAGAAATAATTTTTTCATCCTTTACAATTACTGCTCCGACGAGTGGATTAGGATTTACTTTTCCAATCCCTCTCTTTGCTTCTTCAATTGCAATTTTCATAAATCTTTTATCCACAAAATCAGCTCCTATATAACAAAAAAGGCCCTGAATCTCTTCAGGGCCTTCATATATCATATAAAAATTGATAAATTATTATACCTATCACCTATGATTTCTTCTATCATCCAGACTCTACTGTCGGCACTGGAATTACACCAGATCAACCAATTAAGGCTCGCGGGCTATACCGCCGGTCGGGAATTTCACCCTGCCCCGAAGAAACTATGTTATTTATTTGTCAATCTTATTATACCATATAATTATTCAAATCATACAGCTTTATAATATATTCTATTATTTTTAACAATAATTTTAATTTTATTTTTATCACTTAAATACGAAATATGAGCCATTAAAGTTGACCTCATCAAGAAAAATTCCGTTGTAGTTCTAATATTCATGTCGAGCTCTGTAAAAACTTTCGAAAACAAATCCTCTTCATTTATTTCTTCTTTTGTTATATCAATTATCAACCTGTTAATTAAAGCTATTTTTTCTCTATTATAATTGAGTAATTCTTTATTTTTTTCACTGTGCTTCCCATGAGAAGGTAATATTAATTCGTATTCAAGCTTACTCAGCAAATTAATTGAATCCATCAGTTTTTCTACATCAACGTAGTAAGACATCTTTGTCTTGCTAAGGTTATCCTCGCTAATCACTGCATCTCCTGAAAACAACACACCATTTACTATGTATCCTAAATGATTATATGTATGTCCATTTAAATCGACAGCTAATATTTCATGCTCACCAAAATTAAAAATTTCATCCTTATTTATTGTTTTGAAAACTTTTGAATCTTTTGACTGCATAAATCTATTTTTCAACTGTTTTGGTGCAGTCGCTCCAGAGTAAACATAAATAGGTTTCAAAAATTGATTTTCTACAAAATAATCTTCTAAATAAGGGGTTATTATTTTACAATCTGTTTCTTTCTGTAAATAGTAGTTTCCACCACTATGGTCAGAATGAGAATGGGTGTTCAAAATATATTTTAAATTTAGATCGTTGTCCTCTAAAAACTTCAATATCAATTTTGATGATCTGCTATCCAATCCAGTATCTATTACCATTATTTCTTTCCCATTTTTTAAAATTCCTATGTTTGTTGGAAAAACAATATATCCAATGTTATTTTTTAATTCAACATACTTCAAAAAAATTCACCTCAAATATAGATAATTTATTCACAAAAAATTATAACATAAAAATACTTCCAAGCATTTGCTTGGAAGTATTATATTTGTTAATTATTATCTAAAATATGTCTTCCTAAATCGTCGTCTCTTTTCCATCTTTCCCATTTAACAATCAAATAAATGCCTATAGCTGTTATTATAATTAAAGGAAGCATAAAAATCAAAAAGTTGTTTAATATTACTCTCCACCTTAACTTTGAAAGAACTTCGTTGATTTCGTCATTTGAATAGCCATATGCCACGGATGCATTCAAAAAAGCTCTGGCTTGTTCAGCATATATATCTTGGTCCATCTCGTATAAAGTCAAACCCAATTTTCCTAAAACTTCTCCATTTGAGTATCTATTTTTTAATGACAATCTGTAATATTCTGACTTTTCTTCCAAATTGTCAGAATAGTCACCTAAAAGCTCATAAACTTTAGCCTTGTTGAAGTTGTTTGTAGATCTGTTCAACAAATTTTTTGAAGTACCTCTTGCTTTTTCTGGCTGTTCTTTTTCTAAAAACGCATAAATAAAATACAGCAATGTGTTTTCATTATAATCATCTTTTAGATTGTAGTTTGCGTATAATTCTTCAACATATTCAGTTTTTTTCAATTCAAAACTCATCTCAGAGAAAGTGTTTATTATTATAGAGTTATTTGGATATTTTTCAAACTGTTCTCTCATAATTTCATAAGCTAACTCTTTATCTCCATAAATGTTTGATTTCCAAAGAATATTGCTAACTGCCAATTCAGTTCTTGGTAGATCCTTACCATAATAGTTGTTGATAATATTTCTTAATTCAAATATTCTATCAACTACGTGAACATCTCTAGTCCTACTCCAATAAGAATCTAAGAAATATAACTCTAATCCATATTCGTAAATAGAATTTGTTTCTATTTCTTCAAAATATCTTAATTTATTTATCAAGGATAGCTCATTATCATCATATTTTAAAAATGCTATAATGTCCTCATTTGTACCAGCATAAACAGTATAATCATCATCAATATTATGCCAATATAAAAGAAAACCTCCCAAGGTTTTTGAATTTGGATTTTCACTTACTTTCAATTTTTTCAAGTTTGTTTCTTCAAAAAATTCAAGAAAATCGTTTGAAAAACTTAATACAAATAATAAAGAAAAAATTAAAAAAAGTATTTTTTTCATACTCACACCCCCAATAAATTAATAACATATTTTGATATGTTATTAATACACTTAAATTATATCACACCTTATGTTAATGTATTTGCTATTTTAGTAATATTTTTAATGTATAATAGAAATACTTACTTATATTTTTAAATAATCGACCGATATATTAATGAATGCACAACCGGAGGTGTATATTATGGATTCAATGCAAGTTTCTGCAATGCAGTCTAATATCTCTACAGCACAAACAGGAATGCAAGTATCAACAGCTGTTGCAAAAAAAGCAATGGACACATCAAAACTGATTGGAAATATGTTAATGGAAAATATTCAAGCTTCAAAAGTTGATGTTTCATTCGCTCAAGATAGCAACAGAGGAAAATTTGTTGACTTCCGGGTTTAATATATAACCTCGACTTTTGTCGAGGTTTTTTATTTAATAATTCGTATTTATTTCAAATATGTTATAATTAATAAAGAATATATTCTCATTATAAGCAACTAACATACCAAACGAGGTGAAATTGATGAAGTTCATTGATTTAAGAAGTGATACTGTTACTCACCCTACTGATGAAATGAGACAAGCAATGGCAAATGCTGAAGTTGGTGATGATGTTTATCAAGACGATCCTACTACAAAAGAATTAGAAAAATACGCTGCTGAAATTACTGGAAAAGAAGCGGCACTTTTTGTACCATCAGGTACTTTTGGAAATCAATTGGCTTTATTTACACATTGTGAAAGAGGCAATGAAGTTATAATTGGTAAAGATTCTCACATTATAGTTCATGAAGTAGGAGCTGCTTCTGTTATAGCGGGAGTTCAAATGAGAACTTTAAACACCAAAAAAGGGGAAATGAACATTGAAGAAATAGAAGAAACAATTAGAAAAGAAGAAGATATTCATTTTCCAAAAACTGGATTAATAGCCCTTGAAAACGCTTATTCAAATGGAAAAGCACTATCTTTGAACTACATGAAAAATGTCAGAAAAATATCAAAAAAATATAATATCCCAATACATCTTGATGGAGCAAGATTGTTTAACGCTGCAACAGCTTTAAATGTAGATGTAAAAGAAATAGCAGATGAAGTAGATTCAATTCAATTTTGTTTGTCAAAAGGACTATGTTCACCGATCGGTTCTTTGTTGGTAGGAAGAAACTCTTTTATAGAGAAAGCAAGGAAAAAGAGAAAATTAATGGGTGGTGGTTTAAGGCAAACTGGAATTTTAGCCGCTGCTGGATTAATTTCACTCAAAAAAATGACAAAAAGATTGAATGAAGATCATATTAGGGCAAAAAAACTTGCCAAAGAAATTTCAAAAATACCTGGAATATCCATTGATATTGGCGATGTAGATATAAACTTAGTTTTTTTCAAAATAGATAAAAACAAGTACAAAATAGATGATATGGTAGATTTTTTTAGAAAAAGAAACATAATTATAAACCCAGAAGAGAATGGATATATGAGATTTGTAACCCATTATTGGATTAAAAATGAAGATATAGAACATGTAATAGAAACTACAAAAAGATACTTCAATTACATGGAAATATAATGGATAAGATACCTTTCAAAAACTTCATATTAAAAAGAATAAACATTTACTCAATAATAATTCTAACAACAGCATTCGTATTAATTTTTATGCTGTTTTTGTTTATAAATAAACAAATTAGAACTGCAACCGATGAGCAGTTAAATTTTGTCATCAAAAAGACTATGATAAATTACGATCTTCAATTGAATGAAATGGAAAACAACCTGACTTCACTAATGAAAGAAGAACTGGAAAACATTAATTCTTTCAACGAAGAAAAAATAGAGAATGCTATAGATAGGATACATAACAACACTAAATATAAGCACTTAATCAAAAACACCCATTATTTTCTTATAAATGAAAAAGGTATAATAGAAAAAACTTCTTATGAAGATGATTTAGGTTTAAATTTATCTGAAATAACTGTTCTATGGAACAACCTTAAACCTTTAAACCCAGGACAAATTTTTGTTCAATCCACCACTAACGAAAATGGAACTAATTTCCCTTGGTTATATATATATAAAAAACTTTCAGAAGATTATTATCTTGAGTTTGGTGTGGACTTTCATAATGATTTTAATACCATTATATTCAGCCCTCTGTTAGATTTTGTAAAAGAAAGTGAAACAATAAAAAATATAGAAATTTATTCTCCTTACTTTGAAAGTTTTTTAGAAAATAAAAATTTAGAAGTTAAGTATAAAGAATATTTACAAACAATTCCAGAGGGAGAAATACATTATATTGATACTGGATTTTATAAGTCTAAAGCTTTTTATAAACTTCAATCGGATTACGGTTATAGATATGTGACGCTAAATTTAGATTATGCAAATTCCAGAAATATATTTTTTTCATTGTTAATACTGTTATTATTTGTCCCAATTTTTATATTTTTCTTCATGAGAAAATTTATAGTAAAAGAGACAGATAAAATAATAAAACCTATAAAAGCTACTGCAAATATGATGAAGGAATTTACAGAAAATGATTACACCTTGGATCTGGAAAAAATTAGCGATTCTAAAATACAGGAAATAGACCAAATTAAAAGCGAATTTTTGATCATGGCAAAAAAAATTAGAAATTCCGTAATCCAACAAGAAAATTCAAATGCAGAGTTAGAAGAGCTATATGAAAACAACGAATTATTGATCAAAAAAATAAATAGGATTATAAAAATAACCATAGAATCAAAAGAATACGAGAACCTTGAAGAATTTTTAAAACATCTGTTTGACAATATATTTGATTTCATACCAGAAGCTGATTATGGCTCATTAAGCATATTAAAAGATGGACAAAGACATTTTATTGACGCAAGAGGTCATAATCTCGAAATATTGCAAAAAATAGATTTGCGCAACGGCCTTTTCGTAGAAGCAAAAGATATTAAAATATTGGATGATATTATTGAATATGATAAACAATCTATTCCTAAATATTCTGCAGATTTGTTCATTCAAGCTTCTAAACCTATAAAAAGTACATTAATTATTCCTTTCAATGCAAACGGCAAAGTCTATGGAAGCATGAATTTAGATATAGATAAATTTTCCAATAAGGAATTCTCTCAAGAATCCATAAGGTTCTCAAAGTTTTTCTCAGACATAATTACTTCATATCTAATCCTTTCTGAATATCAAAATTTAGAAAGTAAGCACAAAGAAAGCATGATTAGAGCCATAATAAATCTTGTTGAAATTCATGATAACTATACAAAAGGTCACTCAAATAATGTTTCTAAATTAGCTTTAGAATTTTCACAAAAGCTTGGTTTAGAAAGAGACAGACAGCTTCAAATTTATTGGGCAGCGCTTATACACGACATGGGAAAAATTGTAATACCTTCCAGTATTTTAAACAAACCATCAAGGCTCACTCCAGAAGAATTTTCAGAAATAAAAAAGCATCCCATATATGCATATGATGTTTTGAAAAGTATAGATAACATGGAAGACATTGCTGAATATATTAAATACCATCACGAAAGAATTGATGGAAAAGGTTATCCAGAAGGACTAAAAGGAAAAGAAATTCCCTTAGAATCAAGGATAATTTCCATTTGTGATTCATTTGATGCTATGACAAGTGAAAGAAGTTATAAAAAAGCATTTACAAAGGAACAAGCTATAAAAGAATTAATTAATAATAAAGGTATACAGTTTGATGAAAAACTTGTAGATAGTTTTGTTAAATTAGTTCTTAAAGATTAATGGGGGGGAAACCATTGAAAGACAATAATTTTACTTTCATTCATTGCTCCGACTTACATTTGGGAAGAAATTTTTCACACAGAGAACAAATAGATCAAAAAGTCTTTGACTATATACTAAACTCTTCTTATGAATCTTTTAAAAATATAGTGAGAGATGCAATTAAGTTCAACATTGATTTTATGGTTATTTCTGGTGATGTATTCGATACAATATCTCACAAATTGAAAGCACAACTGTTTTTAAAAGAACAGTTCGAAAAATTAAATAATCACGGGATCAACGTATATATGATTCATGGAAATCATGACCCAATAGAAGAATGGAAGAGAAACATTGAATTTCCTAAAAATGTTTATACATTTCCACCTGATAAAATCGAAACTTACGAATTTAAAAAAGGGAATGAAACTTTAGCTAAAATATCTGGAATATCATATGCCAGATCAGATGTTCAAGAAAACCTTTCGTTAAAATTTGAGGTAAAAAAAGAAGATTTTTTTAATATAGCTATTCTTCACTCAAATGTAGGAGGAATAAAGGGACTGGATAATTATGCTCCTGCTTCTGTTAATGATTTAATTTATAAAAACTTTGACTATTGGGCTTTAGGCCATTATCATAAAAATACTATTTTAAAAGAAAACCCTTATATTGTTTATCCAGGAACAACACAAGGACTTTCCATAAATGAAAACGGGGTAAAAGGTTATTATCTTGTAAAAGTGTACAATAAAAATACAGAAATTGAATTCAAAAAATCAAGTGTTTTAGAATGGGAAGTACTTCCTATAAATACTGAAGGAATAGATACACTTGATCTACTTTTAAATAATTTATCAAAAGAAATAAACAAAATAAAAAATGAAATCCCAAAAATTTTGAGAATAGTTTTGACAGGACATACCGCCTTACACAATGATCTTACAGAAGATAACTTAAACGATATACTTATGAAATTCAGAGAGGCTGAAATAGAGGAAGAAAATTTTGTTTGGATTGAAAGTATTAAAAACAACACCAAACCAGAAATAGAATTAGAAGAACTAAAAAGAGAAAACGACTTTATTTCAAAGTTTATAGATAATTACGTAAATTCTGAAGAAAACTTTGAAGATTTATTGTCTACAGATAACTCATATCCAAGATTGAAAAAATATATTAAAATGTTTTCCGAAGAAGAAAAAAAAGAGATACTGGAAAACAGTATGATCGATGGAATTGACTATCTAAGAGGTGAAAAATATGAAAATTAAAGATCTAAAAATAGATAGTTTTGGAAAAATCAAAAACCTTGAATTAAATAAGTTCAGTTCGGGGATAAACTTTATTTATGGTGAAAACGAGACTGGTAAAACCAGCATAAGAAACTTTCTCAATTTTATGTATTTTGGAAGGGTTGGAAAAAGATTTTCAAATTATGATAAAATGAAAGGTTATCTATCTATAGAAAAAAACAATAAAGAATACAAATTCAACAGAAACGAAAACAATATAGATATTCATTCAACAGAAGGAGAACAAATCAATTACTCTCCCAACGTATACTTTTTAAATTCAATAGACATAAATACTTTTGAAAACATATTTTCTCTTACTCTTGAAGAACTTGAAAAGTTAAACATAAATTCTGAAAATATAAACAACCTTATCTTTTCTGCAGGTACGGGACTGGGTAACTTGAATTTAAATGATGTTGTAAAAAAAATACAAAAAGAGAATGAAAACCTTATAAAACCTTACGGAAGCACACAAGAAATACCATTAAAAATACAGGAAATTAACGAGCTCGAAGCTCAAATAAAAGAAATGAACAAAAAGCTTGAAAGCTATGATCTCATAGTAAAACATATTCATAAAAAAAATGAAGGAATATTAAACAATAAAAGCAATATAGACAAACTCATCAAAAACCTAAAAAAATATGAGTTTGCCAAAGATACATTTGAATTTTACTCAAAGGTAAAAGAATTAGATAAAGAAATCGAAAATTACTCATATGCAAATAATTTTCCATCAAACGGAAAAGAAAGATATGAAAATTTGTTAAATCAAAAAATTGAACATAATTCTAATTTGAACAAGTTAAAAAATGAAAAAAAGAATTTTCAAGACACATTAAACAACTTAAAAATAGATGAAAAATTATTAGAAAATAAAGGATTAATAGAAAAATTAAACAAAGAAAAGGACAACTATTTTGATAAAAAGATCGAATTATCCAACAAAAACGATAGAATAATAAACTTAAATGCAGAATTAGAAGAAAAGCTTTCAATTATAGGCCCCGATTGGACAACAGACAAATTGGGAAAAACTGTCATAACAGCAGATGCAAGAAACATTGCAAACAGAAAAGCAGATAAACTCAAAACGCTATCATCTGAAATAATATCTTTGGATAACTCAATAAAAATTGAAAAAGAAAAACTACCCGAATTCGAAGATAAAATAAAAAATATAGAAGACCAAATTGACCAAATTCCTGAAGACAGCAAAAATATTGAACAAATCAAAAAGACAAAATCATCAATTTTCAAACTTCAGAAAATATTTGAAAAAATAAACATAAAAATAAATCAAAAAGACGATCTTCAAGAGACGATTCAAGATATAAACAAAGAAATAGAAATAAAAACTCAAAAAGCTGAAAACATCCATTCATTTTTTGCAGAAAGGACCTTTTTAATAATTTCTTTGTTAATGTTGTTTGGAGGTGTCGCAGGTTTTTTCTATCTTGATATAATCTATCCTTTGATTTTAACAACTGTTTCTGTAATAATGCTTATCACAAATTCAAACACTAAAAGAACACTTACCAAACAAAAATCAGATTTGAAAAAAGAAATAGACGAGAAAAATAACAAAATAGATTCTCTTTATTCAAAAATAAAAGACATCAACTCTTATTTGGAAGAATTAGGTAAAGAAAAAATAGAAACCATTGAAGAAGGCAGTCTACCAGCAACTATAACAGAAGATCAACTTGATTTATACAGACAAAAGGCCGAAGAGCAAAATGAATCTTACGAAAAATTTCAAAATCTTTTGGATCTTAAAAAGTACTATACCGAACAAAAAGAATATTCAGAAAAACAAATCAAAAAATTAGAAGAGCAAAAAGTTACCTTTGAAACAGAAAAAGAATCTCAAGAAAAAGAATGGCAAGACTGGATAACAGAGAAAAATTATGAAAAAAATTATACACCAGATACTTTTGAAACCTTTATAAGCATAATTTCAAGTGCAAAAAATATTCTAAGAACTTACAACCAAATAAAGACGGAAAAAGAAAAAATCTTATCTATAATAAATGATTATGAGGAAAAGCTAAACATATTAAAAAATAACATAGAAAAGGATATTTCTGCTGAAAATATAGAAACTGTTTTTGAGAGGCTACAAAAAAGTATTGAAAATTCATATAAAAAAGAAGACCTACAACAAAAAATCAAAAAAATTGAAGAATCAATTGAGATCAAAGAAGAAGAAACCAAAAATATTAACGAAGAAATAAAATCTCTTTTTAAAACAGCTGGTGTAACTAATGAAGACGAGTTCTTCAAAATGTATGAGGCAAAGTTGAAATTGAACTCTTTAAAAGAAGAAAAAGAAAAAAATCAAATTAGTATGAACTCTCTTTTAAACAGTTATTCTGAAAAAGAAGACGTTATAAATATATTGAACGAAAAAGATATAAAGGCAATAGAAGATAATATATCGGACATTAAAGAAAACATTGACTCCCTCGAAAAAGAACAAGATGAACTAATGAAAACCATTGGGGAACTAAGAAACGAAAAGAAAAATATTGAATCAATAGAAGTCTACTCTGAAACGCTACAAAAAAGAGAGAACTTGATTACTGAAATAAAAGAGTTGACAAAGCAGTGGGCAAAAAATGTAATTACAATAAACAATCTAAACAAAACTATTGAATTTTATAAGAAAAATCGTCAAAAAATCTTTGATAACGCCAGTAAATACATAGAAAAAATAACTTTGGGAAAATACTCTTTGAGATACAATGACGATAACGAAATAATTCTAATGAATAAAAATGATTATTTGGATTCTTCTAAATGGAGTGATGGAACTCTTGATCAAGTTTATCTCGCTACAAGATTGGCATTTATCCAAGAATATAATCAAAAATCTGAAAATATTCCAATAATATTAGACGATGTACTTGTAAAATTTGATGAAAAAAGAAAGAGAAAAACAATAGAAACATTGATTGAATATTCAAAAGACCATCAAATATTTATCTTTAGTTGCGATAAAAATACTAAAATTATTTTTGAAGATTTAGTTCAAAATCAAGATAAAAATTTCAAATATTATGAATTAAACTGATGATACAAAAGTATCATCAGTTTTTTATTTTTTTTATGTGACCTCTTAAAATATATCTATTAGTCAAGTAGTTAGCTGCCAATAAAAAAGATAAAGTTATTATTGAACTGATAGAAAACTGAGGTAGTCCTGTTAAAAAATGGCCTGTAGTGCATCCTTTTGCTATAGTTGACCCAAAACCAATCAAAAAACCAGCAAAAATAAACTTTATATATATTTTCTTGTTTTTTGGAACTACAAACCTGAACTTATTATTAGATCTTGAAATTAAAAACGCCCCTAAAACAATGCCTAATACTTCGTATCCTACCCATCCTATCGGTTCTATACCAAAAATCCAGTTAATAATATTTTTCCATCCAGCAGTTATTGCATATCCATAATCTCTTCCATTGTAATGTGACAATATATAAGCGATGACTCCAGATAAAGCCGTTATATTTGCAATTATTTTCCAGCTATGCTCTCCTTTTCTTTTACTTTCTCCAGATAGAAAAATATAAGTAAAACTAATAATAACAGCAATAAAAAGAATTCCCCAAGGTGAAATCCCTAAAATACTATACAAAGAAGGCCCAGACGATTCAACGAACAACTCATTTATGTTATCCACTCTTATTTCAAACTTTGAAAAAAAATCAATAATAAATGAATTAGAAACCAAAAATATAGTAATTACATAAGATGCCAAAGTAACCATGGCTGTTGTGATACCTTCTCCACTTCTGCTTGTAATCCCTGCACATCCACCAGCTATTGCAACACCGATTCCAGTTAAAATACCACCAAGTGGATTAGAAACCCAATTAAGGGGTATAGGATTTAGGTTTAACAACCCAAAATAAGCAAAAGCATGAAAATAAATAGCTTCTAAAGTAACTATCAAAATCAACATTTTAAAAATATGTGGATCACTAAAAAAGAAAAGATTTCTAAAAGCTAAATTAAACCTTATCTTGCCAAAATGAAGTAAAGAGCCAAATATAATTCCCATAACTAAACCCGTAATAACCAAAACATTCGCCCCCATTTTGAATAATCATTAATATAATACTATAATTAAAGTACATAAACAAACTTCTATACCCTTTTGCTTTTATTTTTTGTTTTCAAAATATTTAAAAAATGAAAAATATAAAAATAGAAACAAAATTGAAACATTAACAAGTGGACATTTTCTTTTATTTCTGATAGAATATATCTCGTACATGGGGACGTGGTGAAGCTGGTTATCATGCCGGTCTGTCACACCGGTGGCCGCGAGTTCGAACCTCGTCGTCCCCGCCATAATAGAATAATAGAGAGTTCCTAACTAAGGACTCTCTTTTTTAATATATAGGGGGAATAATATGTTTGAAAAAATTATAAGATATATTTCATTTTCCTTTGGGATTTTTATTGTAATTATTGCCCTTTTTAATTTAGTTGGATTTTTAGAAATCACAAATTACAGTATATTTTATAAATTACTTCTTATTACTTCAGGAATAGGTATGTTGTTTTCTATAAAATCAAAATACATGCTATCTGCAACCATCACAGTTTTATCCATGTTCGTTTTTAACATATTATATTTTATAAATAATTTTGAATTACCAACAAATAGCATGTATTTATTCATGTACTTTATAGCAATATTGAATATATTCATGTATTATAAGAAACAAATCACAAATTAGATAAACACAACGTTTAAAAAGAATTTTCTTGATTTTAATATATATCTGTGTTATAATTGCTTTGCAAATATGGCAACGTAGCCAAGGGGCCTAAGGCGGCGGTCTGCAAAATCGCTATTCGGGGGTTCAAATCCCTTCGTTGCCTCCATTAAAACAGATACTATTAATTTAGTATCTGTTTTTTTTAAATTTAACTTAAAAATACATAGTAATACAAAACGTAATATAATTATATAAAATTTTATAAAACATTGATAAATAATATATAATGATATGATATGTATATAGGGGGGTGGTTCTGATAGATGCCATATTTACTGAACCGCTAAACAACGTATGACACAAAGAGGAATATCTGAAGAAGAAGCTTTAGAAACATTAAAAAATCCTGATAGCACTAAATCAGGTAAACCAGAAAAACAAATTGCAATTAAAGCTTTTTCTTCTAAAAAAGTAAGAGTTATTTACGTGGTAGAGAATGACCGCGAAGTTATTATTACAGCGACACTGGGTTAATTTCCAGTTTGTCACTTAATATAGATAAATTGATAAAAAGGAGGTTAGAAAAATGAAAATGACTTATGATAAAAAAAGTGATTCTGCATACATTTATTTAAATAAAAACGAAAAAACAAAAGTCTTAAAAACTATTGAAATAAATAACAATATTAACTATAATGCCGATTTAGATGAAAATGATAACATCATTGGTATAGAAATTCTTGATTTTAAGAAAACTTATGGTTATATACCTAACTCTATTGATGTTGATTTTTTAGATCAAAATGATAACTTGAAAGTATTTACCCCCGATGAAGTGGCAAAAATACTTAAAGTTAATTCTGATACTGTTAGAAAATATATTAGAGAAGGTAAAATGCCTGCTTCTAAAATCGGAAATACTTATAGAATCACTTCAAAAAATATAACTGATTTTTTAAATCAAAATTTAATTAATGTATAGTTTCACAGAACCTCTTCTATTAGAGGTTCTTTTTTAATTAAAAAAAGCCTTTTAAGGCTTCTTAATTGTTTAAGTTATTTTAATAAGTCAAAAATATCATTTGCTAACTTTAATTTTAAAGGTCTTCCATATTTTGGATTTTTTCTAAAAATCTCTGTTGCTTTTCTATGCGATACTTTATTGATTAATTTTTCATCTATTTTGTACGCTGCATCCCATACCCATATATTTCCCTCAGCATCAGCTCTATCGTAAAGCATCACATGATCTATTTTTGAATTATTATCAACATCATAAAAAATAAGATCACCTTTTTTGAGATCACCAAATTCTATATATTTTGTATTATATTCGTATAATGCTTGTGAAGATACATCTAATGCATAACCATTTTTATATTTAAAAATATAACTTCCAATGGAATTATACATTTTAATGATATAGCCAGAACAATCTATACCTTCAAAAGAATCTCCACCATATTCATACTTAACCCCATCATATTTTTCTGCAATATTAAACCATTGGTTAATTTCAGAAGGTTTTAATTCCACTTGTTTGGGACTCAGATTCATAACAAAAGCAATTATAATACCTATTAATGCAAATTTAAAAAAATTATCCATTTTAATTCACCTTTTAAAAATAAATCAAGTAATAAAAAAATTATCTTTTATTCTTTTAATCTTTACCTAATGTTATAAAACTGAAAATACAGAACAACGATTATAGTAATAGTTTGTAATTTAATGTTTTCATCAATTACAACCTATATAAAGAAAGGTCATAAACTCTGGCTATTTTTTAATTCTTTGGTATAAAATAAAAGAGCATTTGCTCTTTTATTTTATTGTTATGCCATATGATTTTTGGTGATTTGTTATTTTTTCTAATAGATTATCTGGTAGAGTTGTATTATTTTTATCTATTATTTTTTGAATTTCTTTTTCATTTTTTAAAGTTGTTATTACTTTTGGTTCTATCAATAAACCTCTTCCTATTGCAATCAGATCATAACCAATTTCTTCTGCTTTTTCTAAATCTTCTTCAGAAAATATCGAGCCTACCCCAATTAGAGGAACTCTACCATTTATTACTTTCAAAATTTCTTTTCCAGTGATTTTGTTATTTTCTTCTCTTATAGATGTTTGGTTGTATTTTCCCAAAGAAATATGCAAATAGTCCAAATCTTTTTCACATAATTTATCCACCAATATTTTTGTATCTTCTAATGTTATGCCTGGATTTTCTCTTTCTTCTGGTGAGAATCTATACCCTATTATAAAGTCATCTTTTTTCATATCATTTTTTGCTTGTATAACTGAGTCAACAACTTTAGAGGAAATTTCAATCTTTTGAATGTATTCCCACCCCATTTATCTATTCTTCTGTTAGAATGAGGGGAGAAAAATTGCTGTATTAAATAAGTATTTGCTCCATGAATTTCTACTCCATCAAACCCTGCTTTTATTGCTCTTATAGTAACCTCATAAAAAGATTTGATTATTTCTTGGATTTCTTCATCCTTTAATTCTCTTGGAATAGGTGCATTTTCTCTTTCAGCTGGAATATTTGAAGCAGAAACTATATCTTGATTTTCTTTTAATCCTGGTTTACTCATTCTACCTGCATGAAATATTTGAAGTATTGCTTTAGCTCCATGTTGCTTTATAGCTTTAGATAATCTTTCTAAAGAAGGAATATAATCATCATTTCCAGCATAAAATTGGTTTTCAAAACCTTGACCATTTTCTTGCATAAAGGTAGTCCCAGTTATAATCATCCCAACTTCTTTTGATCTTTCGCTGTAATAAGTCAATTCTTGGTCCGAGATAGTTCCGTCTTTGTTTCCAGAATAAGTTGTCATTGGAGACATTGCTATTTTATTCTTTAGTTCTACACCATTTTTAAAAGTAAATTTGTCATAAAAACTCATTTTTTATCACCTCATCTTATGATATCATAATTTTTTTCACTAATTGACTTATTTGTGAAAAAGTTATATCATTATATTGTAGGTAAAGTAAATTTTCATTAACAATAATTTTATCTTATCATTCACGGAGGTGAACTATGTTTTTAAAAATTAAAGAAGAACCATTTGTAGTAGGGGATTTTAAAATTCAAAAAACTAAATATGTAGATCCAAAAGTAGCGGATTTATTCTTGGTTTTTGAAGATGAAGAAGATAAGGATTTATGGGTTTATTTTTCACATCAAGTAAATAGAGTGCTAAAAAGTGAGATAAGTGATGAGTTCAAAAAAAACATACTTTCTAAGTTGATAGAGAAATACGAAGATCTTCTTGAATATATTTCTCCCGTAATGAAAGATGGAAAAGATGTGGATAAAAACATTGTTTTTGTCACTACAAAATTCAACTTTTTAGAATCAGAAAGTTCGGATCTTAATCACTGGTAATGTATTTAATTGAAGAAGCCTTTTTAAAAGGCTTCTTTTTTATGATAATTTTAGCTTTAGCGTTTCAAAATATCTTCAATTATTTTTATAAACACACTATAGTGAAAAAATTTATTTTTGTTATATAATTTGTATACACAACTATGTGAGATGATATGTATGTTAAAATTGAATATATTTATCGTTATGATAAAGAAATTTGATTCCTTTTAAGGGGGGTTCAATATGATTGGTAATAGTAGAATAATTTACGGAACGATGTGGTTAGGAGGAGGATGGGATAAAGAAAAAGTTACTAAAGATGCTGTTGATACTGCTGAAAAAGCATTTTTAACCGCTGTTGAGATTGGCATTGATCTTTTTGATTTTGCTGATATTTATCAGAATGGCAAGTCTGAACAAGTTTTTGGCGAAGTTCTCAAAAACAATCCTAATTTACGAAATAAAGTGAAGATTCAATCAAAAGCAGGGATTATATTGAAATCTCATTCAGATGTTCAAAGGTACAATTTTAGTTCTTCTCATTTAATAAGCTCTGTAGAGAACAGTTTAAAAAGATTGAATATAGATTATCTTGATTCATTTCTACTGCATAGGCCAGATCCTTTAATGGAAAGATCAGAGTTGAAAAAAGCTTTTGATTATCTTTTTGATAATGGGATTATAAAATCATACGGTGTTTCCAATATGAATCAATATCAAATAGATTTTATTCAAAACGCTGTTGGAAGAAAAGCTTCTGTAAATCAGCTGGAAATGAGTTTAAACAAGCTTGATTTTTTGGATAATACAATTGGCGTAAATAATGATGAAAGTAAAAACACAACATTCACAACAGGATTGATGGAATATTGTATCCAAAATGATATAGAATTACAAGCATGGAGTTCTATGGCTGGTGGTATTTTTTCTGGTAAACCATTGGGAAAAGATGTTGAAAAAAGAATTTTAGAAACGAAGAAGTATGTTTACGAATTATCCAACTCCAAAAGGACTTCAGCTGGTAGTGTTGTTTTAGCATTTTTACTAAACCATCCAGCAAATATTAGACCTGTTATTGGTACAACTAATCCAAAAAGGATTAAAGAATTGAAAGATGCAGAAGATATTGAACTATCCAGAGAAGAATGGTATAAGTTGTATGTTCTTGCAAGAGGGAAGCAATTGCCTTAATACAATTAAATGCAGCTTTTAAGCTGCATTTTTTTATTTGAGTTTTGAAAATAATAATTTTTTACAGATAGTGATATAGCGGTAAATGTTATAAAGGTTTCTAAAAACTATTTTTTTGGTAAAGATATGAAAAAGGCGGCTTAAAAGCCGCCTTTGATTTGATTTGATTTTTATTATTGATAATCTACTATTTCAAAAAGATCTGTTATTGTATCATTTTTATGATAAGCTCTAATTACTAATACTACATCATTATAATCTCCATCTGGATTAGAGTTAGAACCTGCATCTTCAAACCCAACTATAATCTCACCTTTTCCGTTATTACCGTCTTCATTTATGTAGAATTTTATTGCAGATTCTCCATTAGGATAGTCATCTCCCAATGCTTTTGGATTTCTAAAAGTTTTGTTTTCGTCTAGATCATTTATATAAAATCCTAAATATTTTGCATAAGCTTTGTACGTTTCTCTATCTTTATTCTCATTCTTAGTACTTTCTATTAACTCAACAACTTCAAATCCGTCAGTTCCTTGTAATTGATCCCAATTGTCAACACCAGTTCCTTTATAATTAAATATTCCAATTTTGTGATCATGCGCAGAGTCTTTCGAATAATATATAATATCTAAAATAATTTCTGGATATGAATCTTCATCTGTTGGAACAACGGGTATAGTTTTTAAATGTCCTGAAACAAGATTCCCATTTAATATAATTTTATCAAAATACTCTTTATCTGGTGTAGAAGCATCTTGATCAATTAATTCGTACATAAAAACTCCTTGATTTCCTGTTGCATTGAAAACTAAATTTGTTTCTGGGTTATAAGTTACAAAGTTTGGTGATAATTCATTTACATCTAAACCTGTGCCATCTCCCTCAACAGCATTTGAGAAATAATGTTCTCCATTTTTTACTAATGATAAGCCATCGAATTTATAAACTAATAAAGCACTTGCTGAGTGTACGAAAAGGCTGTTATCCATATATGAAAGACCATTTACGGTACCTAAAGGGAAATTAACGATGTCTGAACCATCTGATAAGTTAACTAAGTCAAAACCATTTTCTGCTCTTGTATAAGCTGCATAATCTCCTAAAATAGCTAAGCTTGCTTTTTCTTCATTGCTAGTAATTGAGTTAACATCCACAGAATTTTGTTCTACTAAATCTGAATTATATTCGACAATGGTTCCACCTTCTGTACTTATTGATAAAGCATATAAGCTATTCTCACTAACTTGTAAATCCTTGACATAGTTTACATCTACTGAGTCTAAAATTTCAAAATTTGAATCTGTTTTTAATATTTTTCCATTTTCATTTGCTAAAGAAAAATAATAATAATCACCGAGTTTTGCTATTGAAGTTACAACTAATCCTGCTTCATTTTCCTGTTGATCATTTTGGACATATAATACTTTTACATTTCTTAAGTTCTCCTTGGTTCTTTCAACTTGATTATCATTATTAATGTTTTTTATATCTTTTTGGTCAACCATATTTACATATATTGTATTTAAACTATTAACAATTGTATAACCTGCAAAAATCAAATTATCTCCGTCATTTAAAATATCATTTATATCTGCATTTTCAAATTTTGCTCTAACAGATTCATTAGGTTGACCATTATCGGAAGTATCAAATAATTGAATAGCTCCTTTCATTTCTTCTCCAGCTTTATTATAAGATATAGCTATACTATCTTCATAATATACTAAATCATTAGCTTGAACTTCTATTTCATTAACCTTAAACAAAGGTGCATTCCCCTTAAATCCAAAATAATATTGAAATGTTTCACTTGGTTCAAAAGCTGATATGCTTCTTGTACTAACAAAACCATCTTTAACATTAGTTTCGTAAGTAACGTCTAACTCAATTGTATCTCCAGGTAAAACTCCAGGATCATTTGGTTGTGTTATACACGATGCTAAAAATAGCGTAAGTACAAGTAATGTGGTTAAAAATAATGTTCTTTTCATAAATATCCCTCCTAAAATTTTTAAAAACTTCTATTATATATTATAAAATATTAATTATTAAAAGATTTTTACGAAAGTAACAGATTTAATTAATGTTACCATTTTTTAACCATCATATTTTCATTTAATGAAATCATAATATTTTGTTTACTTGTTAGACATTTAAAAATAATAGGTTTCACCATTATTTTCTTTTTTTATTTTTTATTAGTTTTTTACTACATTTTTTGACATGTCATAATAATATATGTATAATAGTTATAATTTATTTATAATTTTTTTCATTTTAATCTTAATAAGGGGGAAACGAAATGAAAATTAGAACAAAGTTGAACATTTTCATACCTATGATGGTTGTTATTGGAATAATTGCTATTATTTTGCTGTCTACATTTTTTCAAGATAGAGTTTATGATTTCCAAAATGATAACTATATAGAACAGATAAATTATAGTTATTTAAATGAGCTAGAGAATCTAGAAAATTCTTTGAAGAGAACTTTAGATTCTATACTAACTAATGAAGAAATTAAAAAGGCTTTTGCTGAGAATAATCGCCAAAAACTTCTAGATTTAACTCTTCCTATTTGGGATACACTTAAAGATAATAATATAGCACAATTCCACTTTCACAAAAACTCTGTATCTTTTTTAAGATTACATAACTTGGATAAATATGAAGATGATTTGAGTTCTTATAGAGAAACAATTAATCAGGTTAACAAAACTAAAAAACCTGTTTCTGGACTAGAAATAGGTAGAGGCGGACTAGGATTTAGGTATGTCGCCCCTGTTTTTTATAATAACGAATTCCAGGGAACAGTAGAAATAGGACTTTCTATAAATCAAGAATTTTTGAAAAAAATAAAAGGAAACTCCGTACTTAAAATTTTTAAGAATGATTTAAGTAGTGATTTAGAAATTTTCCAATCTAATGAATTCGATCTATCTTCATTTACAAAAAATGTAAATTCTATAATATCTGGTGAATCTTATTACTATAATATAAAGGGTAATGATTTAATAGCAATGTTTCCTCTAAAAGATTATAGCGATACAATTATAGGATATATAGGAACAAAAATAGATTACAACGAAATCGTTTCAAATAACAGAAATGGGATATTGTATTCTATAATTATTAGTTCAATTATTTTAATAATAATTATTATATTCAGCATATTTATATCGAGAAAAATAGTTAAAGAAATTAATTATTTGAAAAATAAAGTTGATGATTTTTCAAACGGAAAGCTAGTATTAGATTTTTCTGAAATGAAATTTGATCAAGAATTTGAAAATATTTCTAACTCATTGAAAGAAGCTGTAAATAAGCTTAAAAATTCTATGATAAAGATAACTCAATTCTCACAGGGATTGGGAAGTTTAAGTGCCTCCCTTGCAAGATCATCTAAAATCTCAAAAGAACATTTGGATAACACAAATCAAAAAACAAAAGTTATAAACACTAATACAAAAGACACAGATGAAAGAATAAATGATATACATCAAAGTATGGAAGATTTGACAATTGCAAACGATAACCAAGCAAAATCAGCTCAGAATTTAAACGATATATCAAACGGTATAAATCAAAGCTCAGATGAGGGTGTAAAAGATATAGAGCAAATGAACGAAATGTTGTATGAAGCTGTAAAAAAAGCTGAAGAATCTATGAAAAATTCTGAAATTCTATCCAAGAATTCCGAAGAAATAAAAGAGATAATTAACACAATAGACAGCATTACTGAACAAACTAATCTTTTAGCTTTAAATGCAGCGATAGAGGCTGCAAGAGCAGGAGAAGCTGGAAAAGGATTTGCCGTTGTGGCAGACGAAATAAGAAAATTAGCTGAAGAAAGTAAAAAAGCAACAGAAGACATAGCAAAAATAATCACCAATTTAATAGAAATATCTCAAAAAACAAACCTATCTAACAAAGAAACTTCTGAATTGATTGAAAAAACCGAAGGTAAATCACAGAATGTCTTAGGGCAGTTTGAAGAAATGAATTCGAGAATATCTGACATGAATGAAATAATAGAAAACTTTTCAGCTAACACAGAAGAAACAACCGCCACAGCCGAGGAAATAAATTCAAACATGAATTCTGTATCTGAAATGGTAGATCAAATTAGGTCAAGTGTTGAAGGCATAACAAAAGACACTGGTGTTCTTTCAAAAGACAGTGAATATCTGGTAGATATTTCAGACAACACAATAAATAATGTAAATCAACTAATAGAAATGTTATCTGCATTTGATATATACGATGATGAAGAAAAGAAAAAAGAATTTGAAAAAGCTATACAAGCACATGAAAAATGGGTGAAAAATTTTGAGAAGAAGATCAATAATCCTGAAACAGATTTAGAAGAAAACCCAAACAGATGTAGTTTTGGTATTTTTACTAAAATAGTTAACGTCAAAGAAGAATGTAAAGAAGATTGGAAAAAAGTTCTTAAATTACACTCACAATTACACGAAAAAGCAAAAGAACTAGAAACAAGTGCGGATAAACAATCTTTACTTTCAGAAGTAAAAAAAATATCTAGTGAATTGAAAACAGGCATACAAAATTTGATCAAAAAACTTTAATATAGGAATATTTTAAATGGCTGTATATAAAGAGAGTATAAGAAATTTTGTGTAAAATAAAAAAACACCGAATTTGGTAGTAAAATAAAACCAAAGGAGGTGTTTTTTAAAATGAAAGAAGAAACAAGGAAAAGAAGAGAAAAAAGAGCATTTTTCAAAGAATTGATCAAAAAAGAAGGATTAAAAACAATACCAGATGTAACCAGATTTCTAAAAGAGATATCAGGAACGATATTAGAAGAAATGTTAGAAGCTGAATTAGATGAAGAACTAGGATACGAAAAATACGATAGAACAGAAGAAAAAGATAACTACCGAAATGGATATACAAGTAAAAAAGTGAAAGGAACTCTCGG
>NZ_FMYV01000013.1 GCF_900102615.1 Geotoga petraea
CGGCTTGGTAGGCTTTTACCCTACCAACTACCTGATGGGTCGTAGGCCCCTCTCCCGGCGCTTCTCTGCTTTTATCTCTCGATATTATCCGGTCTTACCTACCGTTTCCAGTAGCTATCCCTGTCCGTGAGGTAGGTCCCTACGTATTACTCACCCGTTCGCCACTGATACTCAAGGAGCAAGCTCCCCTTTCTCCGTTCGACTTGCATGTGTTAGGCGCGCCGCCAGCGTTCACCCTGAGCCAGGATCAAACCCTTCTTCCAGTCCTTTTCCTGTCTTCTCAGTCTTTCACTGTCTTCTTCCTTGTTCCTTTTCTTCCTTGGCTTGGCCTCTATCCACTTGTCAAAGAGCTTCTCTTCCTTCTTCTATTTTGTTTCACTTTTAAATTTTCTTTTGGCTACGAAAGCCGAAGTTAATACTATCACATTATCCCTATTTTTGTCAATTGCTTTGTTGTTAACTATTCCTTTCTTGTTCCTTAACCTCTTCCACCTTTTCAGGCGTGCATTTGTTTTTAATTCATTATAATCGCTGATTTTGTGCCATAATATTGTATTGATTGATTAAAAAAATCTGGATTATAATTTTTGGATAATACAAATAAAGATCTTCTTTTTATATTTGGCATCTCTGTAAAACCATCTGTGAAAACAATTATTCCTTCTGGTCTCAATGATTCTTCCACGTAATCTATTGCAGGTTGTAAATCAGTAGAACCTTTACCTTTTAAAGTTAAATTTTTCCATTTGCCTTTAACATATTTTTGAGTTGATTGTACTTTGCTATCAGCTTGAATAAGGTGTAAAGTCCCACCAAGAGTTCGTGTTATTTCCTCTATTTCAGAAAAAAAACTATCATATTCATCTTCTACTATAGAACCACTGGTATCTACTATAACAGCAACTTCAGGGCCTCTGATTTTTCTCCAGCCTGGTTGAGAATCATATCTTCTATTAGGTCTCATTATGGTTCTATATTCATCAGTTACTACAGAACTTCCAAAAAATCGTCTTAATATGGTTTTCCAATCCAGCTTGGATTTCCCGGTTATCACCTTGTGAGCTATTTCAAGTGGTTCTAATGTGTCACCAGCACTTTTATCATAAGATTTTTGAACAAATTCACTTACAATATCAAAAGCCATCTCTTGAGTTATTTCTGATTCAAATTCATGAGAATCTGTTTCATTTCTTTTATCTTCTATCTCTTCAAGATCAATTAATTTGTTGTCTTCAAAAAATTTCATGGCATATTCAAAATATTCTTCAGCTGTTTTATTTAGCATATCAGGTGGAGCTGTGACAAACATAAATTCGCCATCTGGAGCGTGCCCTTCTGATAACATTGTATCAAGCGGTTCAGCCATTGCATCAAACTCTCTAATATATTGGTTAACTGATGCATCCATAGCTAAATCCCAAATGCTTTTTTCTCTTTTATTTTTTATTTTTATAAATATATGACCAAATATTATATGAAAAAGCTCATGTTTTATGAGTGCTTTTGTGAAAGCGACGCCTTTATTGTATATTCTTCTTGGATTATATACCAGTTTAAAATTCCCATCAGAACCTATTATCAATTTTATGGTTCTAACGGTTTCACTTTCAACATGGGTAAATCTCATTCTTGCATTTGAATAAAATATGTTTTCTTTTGCAAGTTCAATCCAGGCTTTTTCTATTACATTATCTATATTTCTTGTAGCCATTGTTCATCCCCCAAGGTCAAAGCTATTTCTTCCATCAATTTATCATAGAAAGCTCTTTTTAATCCTTTTGAATTTTCAACTAAGTTATTTAGGTTTCTCAATATTGAGAAAATACTGTCTTTAGGAATGAATTCTGATATAGCCTTTATATTTTTTGCTATAGTTTGATGTTCGTTGTTATCTATTATGTTTATCATATCTGATTCTTGGATTCTCTCAATATAATTATTAATCCTCATTATCATGTTAATTTTTTCATCATCATTTAATTTTTTCAATCTATCAAAGCTTTTTCCATAAAGAATTACATCTTCAGGCTTTGGAAGGGTCGTTTTATTGTTTAAATTGTTTATATAAGCTCTTGCAGAATCTGAACCAACAATACCAGCAGCTAATGAATAACCATATTTTTTTAGTTCATCTTCGTTTAAATTGTTTATCACTTTTGATAGTTTAAACCAACTTCTTGGAGAAGGCCTGAGATCAAGTCTAATTGATATTTGATTATCATTTGATAAATATTCAGGATAATTTTCTATAAAGTTTATAGTGTTTTTATCTATACCAACGTTATTAGCCCATTCAATCCAGTCTTTATCATTTGGAGATATGTCCAAATGGAAAAATCTTGACATAAAAGCAGGGTCAGTTATCAACTCAACTTGGTCATATTCTTCATCTGGGGGGTTAGCTGCGGCCATAATCCAACAGTCGTTTGGTAATATGTGGTTATGAATCCTTCTATCTATTAAAAGTTGCATTATGGCATTTCTTATCGACCTGTGAGCCCTATTTATTTCATCTATTAATATTATTGAATTTTCTTTTTCAGGCCACCAATCTGGTTTTAAAAAAGTTGTTTTATTTTCATCTCTTGAAGGCATACCTATTAAATCTCCAGGTTCCATCTGAGATATCACAAGGATTATTAATTCCCTTCCTGTTTCTTCAGCTATTTGTTTTGCTATATCAGTTTTACCTACACCAAAATGCCCCCATAATAATGGCACTTCATTTGATTGCATTATTTTTTTTGATAAAAATTTTACGTCGCTTGGTTTCATTGCGTTGCCTCCTTTAACTAATTCTTTCTTCTAAATAATTATAACATAGATAATATTATTAACTTGAAAAATATAAATGTTATAATATATAAAAAGGAGAGGATTTAACAATGCCATTAGACGGAATAGTATTTAACAAAATAATTAGAGAAATTGGGAAAGAAATGAATAATCATAAATTAAAAAACATATATCAGCCTGTTAACAGTCAAATTCTATTACAATTTAAATCTGAATTTATTTTATTTTCACTTTCAAATCCCGCATATATAAGTTTATTGGAAAATAAGCCAGATATACCAGATAACCCTTTGAATTTTGCACAACTATTAAGAAAGAATATTAAAGGAATGTTTTTAAAAGAAGCACAACAAATAAAAACTGATAGAGCTGGTTTTTTATTATTCCATGGAATTGATTATATAGGGCAAGAAAAAACTTACAAGCTTTATTTTGAGTTGATGGGAAGAAACTCTAATCTTATTCTAACCAATAAAAAAGACGAGATCATAGATTCCTGGAAAAAGATGAATGACGATAGGAGAACTATTCTTCCCGGAGCATTTTATAAGCCATTTTATGATGACGAGAAAAAAACTATTTTTGAAGATTTTGATGATATGAAAAATGTTATGGGATTGGCAGCTAAATCTAAAAGATTTATCAATGAAATTGGGATAGAAAAAGCAAAAGAAGATATGAAAAATGAAAAAATATTTTTATTTCATGACGAAGATGAAAATCCTGATATTTCTGCAATAACCCCCAATAATTACAATTTTGAGGAGTTACCTCCATCAAAAGCAATAGATAAACTTTTCAGTGAAAGAGCAAATAAATCAAGATATTTAGAATTGAAAAAGATTTTAGAGAAAAAATTGAGAAAAACCATTGAAAAAAAAGAGAGTTTAAAAGCAAAATTATTAGCGGATATAGAAAAGCAAAAGGACATTCCCAACCTTATAAAAAAAGGAGAGTTGCTTAAAACTTATTTGTATCAGGCAAAAAAAGGTGATGAGTTTATAGAAGTATACGATTGGGAGAACGATAAAAATGTAAAAATAGAATTAGATTCTTTGAAAAATCCATCAACAAACCTTGAAAAATACTTTAACAAAGTTGATAAATTGAAAAAGAGAGTTTTACACTCTAAGAAAAGGCTGAGAAAAATACAAAAAGAGCTGGATTATTATTATCAATTGTATTCCACTGTGGATATTTCAGATGATTTGGATACACTGGAAGAAATTAGAGAAGAAATGATAGATGAAGGACTAATACAAATTAACAAGAAGAAAAGAAGAAAAAAACCAAAGAGCACTTTCAAAAAATTCGAATATAAAGGATTTGAAATTTTAGTTGGTAGAAACAACAAGCAAAATGATGAGCTAACAAAAAGCGCATCAAAAGATGATATTTGGTTGCATACACATGAAATCCCTGGTTCTCATGTTTTAATAAAAGGTGCTGGAAAAGAAATCCCAGAAGAGGTTATAAAAAGGGCCGCAGAAATAGAAGCTTACAATTCAAGAGCTAAAATGTCCAATAATGTTCCTGTCGATTATACAACCCCAAAATATGTTTGGAAACCAAAAGGGGCAAAACCTGGAATGTGGCTTTATGAAAACTTTTCAACTATATTTGTAACCCCAAAACAATAGAATAAATTGCTTTGCAATTTATTCTATTGTTTGTTGGAGGTTATTGGCTTTTTATTTAGAGTATTTTTCCCAAAGAAAATCAAACTCATTTTCATATGCTTTATAAAATTCCTCATTATTGCTTATTATCACAGCATTTTCATCGTTATTTTCCAGTGCTGATTTTGTAAAGTTATAAGATCCTGTCAAAATATGTTTATCATCAATCAGCAACAATTTATGGTGGAATGTTTTGTTGTTTTTGTCGAGTATGAAAGGAAATTTATTTTGAAAATCTCCATAGACTGACCATCTTGATCCAGACTGGAAAGTTTCTGTTATTACCTTGACATCGACTCCCCTATTATATGCATCTGCTAATGCTTGGGCTATGTTAGAATCTGTAAATGTAAATATCATTACTTTTACCTCTTTTTCTGCATTGTTTATATAATCTAATATTACCTTTTGATAATCTTCATCTGGAGTAAAAAATGTACTAATTTCTGAGTTTTTTAACTTAATTTTTTTATAGACTTTTTCCGATTCACCTTTTTTACCAAATTCTTTATCATAAAATTGTTCTCTGAATTCAAGCATATAATTTTCGGTTATTTCGTTATTATAAATAAAAACCAAGTTGTTATTGTTATAATTCAACCCATTATCAGACATATTCGTACTTCCAGTAATCAACAAATATCCGTCTATAATAATAAATTTATTGTGCATTAATCTATAATTACCATCGTATATCAATTCTATTTTTTCATTTTTGACTAATTTTTCTGAGTAATTATTTTTGTTGTCTTCCTCTGTAACTATTTTTATATCAACGCCTTCATCCGCTTTTTTTAAAATTTGATTATAAAAATATTCATTATCAATATCGTATAGAGACATATAAATATATTTTTCTGCTTTTTCAATCTCATTTAAAAGATAATTAAAGGCTTTTTCATTTCTTTCTTTTTTAAACTCGTTGATAAAAAAAACCGTTGCATCTTCTGTTGCATTTCTTATGTTTATTTCAAAGTCCATATCGTTTATTTTAAAAGAATATACAGATTTAGAACCATCAGCCCTGAAATATATCTCATCATCGTTCATATAACTCCCTGGTAACTCACCTTCAAAACTTTCTACATCTGCTATATTTATCGAGTCTCCTAAATCCATATTTAAATTAAAATTAACAGATAGTACTACTGTTAAAACAATCATTAATAAAATAATTAAGAGTTTTTTCTTCATTTTACACCCCCCATTCATTAAGAAATTATAACATAATTATTTGATTTTTAAATTAGGTAAGCGTATAATTTTTATAGATATTGATTTAACGAGGAGGTAAAAAAATGAACCAATCTGAATATTTGGAAATATTAAATACAGCATTATCTGAAGGTGGAGAATATGCTGAGATTTTTTTTGAAGAATCCGAATCAAATCTTATCAGTTATGATAATGGTAAGATCGAAGACAGCACTTTCAACTCCAGAAAAGGTGCCAGCATAAGAGTTACTGAAGGAGAAGAAACTGTTTTTGCACACACTAACTCACCTGAATATGAAGCTTTAAAAAAATTGGCAGAAAATTTATCAAAATCTGCTAAAAAAAGAAATTTTAAAAAGCAGGTAGAAGTTAAAGAGTTGAAAGAAAATCCAGAATTGGACAACAACAGTGTTAAAAGAGATTTTGATGATGTAAAAACCGAAGAAAAAATTGAAAAAATCAATACGGCTGTTGATTATACAAAGAGTTTGGATAAAAGAGTTTCACAAATCACAATCAGGTATATGGATTCTTTTAGAAAAGTTAAAATAGTTAATTCTGATGGAGAAATTTCTAACGATGTAAGAAGATATCCTGTTTTTTATGTTATGACTTATATCACAGATGAAAATGGACAGATATTTACTGGTATTTCTGGCAATGGAGCTAATATGGGTTACGAATTCTTTGATGATAAAATGATAAAAGAATTATGTGATGATTCTGTAAGGCAAGCAATCAGCCAATTAGAAGGGGAAGATGCTCCAGCAGGAGAGTTCACAGTGGTATTATCTTCTGAAGCAGGAGGAACAATGGTTCACGAAGCTTGTGGACACGGTATGGAAGCTGATTTAGTTCTTTCTGGTTCTGTTTATAGAGATAAAGTTGGTCAAAAAATAGCTTCTGAAAAAGTTACAGTAAAAGATGATGGAACTATTAAAAATAAAAGAGGTACTCTCAATTATGACGATGAAGGAATTAAAACAGAAGAAACTGTGTTGATTGAAAATGGCATTTTAAAAGGATATATGCATTCAAGATTAACTGCCAAAAAATTCGACACAAAATCAACAGGCAACGGAAGAAGACAAACTTACATGCATCTTCCAATTGTTAGAATGAGAAATACTTTTATTGCTCCAGGAAAAGATGATCCAGAAGATATTATTAAATCTGTAGATGATGGAATTTTTGTTAGAAAAATGGGTGGAGGTCAAGTTGACGTTATCTCTGGAGACTTTCAATTCAAAGTTACAGAAGGTTATATTATAAAAAATGGTGAAATAAAAAATTCAATAAAGGGTGCTTCTTTAGTTGGAAATGGCTTAGAAGTACTAAAAACAATTGATATGGTCGGAAATGATCTTGGTTATGCAGTTGGTACTTGTGGTAAAGATGGACAAGGTGCTCCAGTTTCAGACGCGCAACCTACAATTAGAATTCCAAAAATAATAGTTGGCGGAGTAGTTAAAGGGGGAACAAACTAATGAAAGAAAGAATAAATAAAGTACTAAATTATATAAACGAACAAGGATTTGAAGGACAAATTAACGTATTTAGCAATAAATCGAAAAAAGTATCCTTTTCTAATGGGAAATTGGAAGAATTAACCGAAGGAGAAAAGGGTAACGCAGGTATAAAAATTATATCAGAAAACGGAAGAGTATCTAATAGCATGACAAATGTCCTGGAAGAAGTAGAGCTCATGAAAGCAGCTGAAAAAGCTATTAGTATGGCTAAATATTCTGAAAAAGATGAAAATAACGGAATTTCAAATGACAAAGAATTCACTTATATAGACTGGGCTTATGACGAAGACACAAAAGAATTGGAAATTGATGAAATCATTGAATTAGCTGAAAATATGGAAAAATCAGCAAGAGAATATGATGAAAGAATAAAATTTGTGAGAGGTGCTGAATTCAGCACAAACTTGACAAAGGTTATTTTTGCTAACACAAACGATGTATATAAACATGCAAATTACACAACATCTTCTGCATCTATCATGCTTGCTGCAGTAGATGGCGATAAATCCTCAATGGGATTTGACTTTGAAATATCACAAAGTTACAGACTTATAGATACTAACAAAATAGTTAAAAATGCTGCTGAAAAAGCTTTAGCCGGTTTAGAAGCAAAAATTCTGAATTCTGGTAGATACAATATAATTCTATCTCCATTTACTTCTGCTCAACTTATTGGAATAGTCTTTAGTTCTTTATCTGGTGAAAATGTTTATAAAGGTAAATCTTTCTTTAAAGATAAAAAAGGAGAAAAGGTGGCTTCTTCTAAACTTACTCTAATTCACGACCCAATGAACGGCTCTGCCCCAATTATATGCAGTTTTGATAATGAAGGCACAAATACATCGAGATACCCATTCATTGAAAAAGGTGTTTTGAAGAATTATGCACACAACATTTATTCAGCAAATGCTTTAGGTGAAGAGCCAAAAGGGAATGCGTTTGCTTCATCTAATTCCCCAATCCCAAGTATTTCAACAATAAATATGCATGCTTTGACCACAACAACTAAGAAAAAAATATTAAAACAAGAAAAAGCACTCTACATAGAAAATATAATGGGACTCCATACAGCAGACCCAGTTTCAGGAAGATTTTCTGTTCAAATCAGTGGAAGGATTTTAGAAAACGGTGAATTTTCTGGAAGTTTTAGAGGAATGACTCTTGCAGGAACAATACCTGAACTATTAGAAAATATTGACGATATTTCTTCTGACTTTAAATACACTGGTTCTATCTCTGGTTCTACCATGTTGATAAAAAATATGAGTGTTGGCGGAAAATAATACGCTTAAAAAAAAGAGAGCTTAAGCTCTCTTTTTTTTATGCATTTAATGCTTCTCTAGCGATTTTTACATATTCTTTAAAGGTATCATAATCGTTAATAGCAATATCTGATAACATTTTTCTATTTATGTTAATGTTTGCGATTTTTAATCCATGAATTAACTCGTTGTATTTAATACCTTCATTTCTTGCTGCTGCATTAATTCTTGTAATCCAAAGCCTTCTGAAGTCACCTTTTTTCTTCTTTCTACCTTGGTAAGCATATGCTCCTGATCTATAGAATTGTTGTTTTGCCAATGAGTATCTTCTGCTCATTGCACCCCTATAACCTTTTGCAGCTTTTAAAAATTTCTTTTTCTTTTTCCTTGAAGTAACTGCTCTTTTAACTCTCATTGTTCATGTCTCCTTTCCTTCATCTTTATTATTTTTGGCCTAATAATTTCTTAGCTGCATCTTCAAAAGCAGGATCTATAACTTGTTGTTTCTTTAAAGCTCTCATTTTAGAATTTTTCTTTTTACCTGTGTTATGGCCTGTGTGACTTCTATGTCTAATTATTTTCCCTGTTCCAGTAACTTTGAATCTTTTTTTTGCTGCACTTTTTGTCTTTATTTTTTGTTTAGCCATAGTACTGCCTCCTTAATTTTAGCTTTCTTTATTTTTGTTATATTGTCTTATTTTTTTGGGATCAGGCTCAAGGAATATGTCCATGTCTCTACCTTGCATTTTTGCTTTCCTACCAACATTTGCAATGTCTTTTGTTTCTTCCACAATTCTATCTATTAATTCTTTACCTCTATCTTTGAACATAATATCCCTTCCCAAGAACATGATTACAGCCCTTACTTTGTTACCTTCCAATAAGAAATCTCTTATTTTATTGACTTTTGTGTCAAAATCATGATCATCGATTCTCAATCTAAATTTCATTTCTTTTAATACTTGTTTTTTCTGGTTCTTTTTTGCTTCCTTTTCTTTTTTTTCTTTTTCATAAACATATTTACCGTAGTCCATAACCTTAACAACAGGTGGTTTTGCATTTGGCGCAACAAGAACTAGATCTAATCCCGATTCTCTTGCTGATTTCAAAGCTTCTTGTTTTGATACTTGCCCTACTTTTTCGCCTTCGGCGTTAATAAGCAATACTTTTGAAGCCCTGATCCCTTCATTCTTTACCACTTTGTTCTTATCGCTTATGAGTATCACCATCCTTTTTGATTTTTAAAAATAATAATAAACGGGTGACTTGTATAAAGTCACCCGTTTGTGTTTAAATATATAAACACACAGCAATTAAATATTATTAATTAACCCCTGCCGACTTTCTTGTCCGAGGTGGGAAGCTTTATTGGGTGACTTCCGCTTATTTTATTATGGTGGGCCATGCAGGATTCGAACCTGCGGCCTACTGATTAAGAGTCAGCCGCTCTGCCAACTGAGCTAATAGCCCACTTTAAAATATCCGAATTAAATTATACAATAGTGTCAAATATTTGTCAAGTAATAATCACTTTGTTTTTGCTTTGTTATCACTTTTTTTAGAATCGTTAACATAATAACCTGAACCTTTGAATGAAATTCCTATATTTCCAATAATCTTTTCTGCTTCAGATCCACACACTTCACATTTTATGTTTGGTTTTTCATTCATAGAATGCATAACTGTGAACTCTTCTCCACAATCTTTACATTTATATCTATAAATTGGCATGTAATCATCTCCTTTGTTTTTTTATCTAATCATTTGTCTATTGTCCCTTTTGCTAAATACCAAAGATATAAATCCAATTTCCCCATATCTTCACCGAACTTCAAAGATAATGGGCGAAGTTTTTCTTCAATATCTAAATACTTATTTTCAGACCAACCTGATTTTGGGATTTCCAAAATCATACCATTTTTTTGCATAATTCGCATTATATGTTTATCCAAAATGGCCAAATCTTTTACCCCAACATTTCTTAAAAAATGACTTGCTTCTTTCCAACCAATTCCTTTTACATTTTTAGCTATATATTTTCTTGATTCATAAGGATCCTTTTTTATGATTTCAGGTAGTTCATCTATAATCCATCTATTGGCAACTATATATTTTGTCCTTGTATTTGGAAATCTGTGTCCAACTTCTTTCATCTTTTTGTTCAATTTTTTTTCATCTAAATTCGCAAAAGATTCTTTGCCTATATAATTTTGTGCTTTTATTCCACCTTTTGAAGACCAATTTGCAGTCATTACACAAAACGATAGTTCAGAAAAAAGGTCTAATTTATCCCCATTTTCACCTAAATCTTTAAACTCATTAAATCTTGTTTCTACTTCATCTTTTATAATTGGTTTTATACTGTTTAGTTTGTTAATCAAATCATTCATTTAAAAACCTCTTATTCTTTATTAGTTTTTCTCAAAGTATAAAATCCCAATCCAGCATATATTATAAACCCAATAATCAAAGAATAAAATTCAACGTCACTTATATTTTTTAACTCGTTTAATAATTGATTGCCTCCCAATTCCAACCCTACAAACTTTTCTAATATGTAGATAGTGTAAAATGAGAGTAAAACGGAACCAAACAATATTGAAATACCAGAAATAATTTTATTATAATTTTTCGATATAACTAATGCCAAAATAGCTCCTATAACAATAAAACCTATCCAAGGTAAAACTTCCTGGTCAAAGGGTAACTGTTCTAAGTATTCATAATTAGAACTAATTAAAAAATTACCCAAATTATAGCCCAGTAATCCTCCTAAAATAAAACCACCTAAAGACATGGCTATCTTAACAATACTGTAGAATATCATTCCAAAAATAAAACTGATAATAAAAAATATGAAAACTTTAAAATCTGCGTATTCTTGTATTAAATTATTCACTTGCTCGATTTTTAATAGATATGGAATTAATAAAGAATAGGATCCATAAAATCCTATCAAAAAAATTGAAACTTTAGAAGAAAATTTTGTTAAAAAATTTAGAAAAAATGCCAAAGGCAGTAAAATCCATATGGAAGCAATTAATGTGTCATAATAATTGTAAATAAAACTTGTAAATTCTTGAATATTTTGATCCATGCTAATCCTCCTCTTCTTCTGAAACAGTTAAAAGTCCAGCAGAAACAATTGTGATCGCACTTAAAGTTATGAGAACAAAAGGCATACTAAGAGCAGCTAAATACGGACCAAAAATATTCCCACTAATCCTAAGAGATGAAAAAACTGACATCCCTGTGTCTTCAAATCCTTTGGATAATATTGAAGCATATTCACTACTCATAGTTAAAGATAGCCCCAATAAGAGCCCACTGAAAATTGCAATTGGAATGTAAATAAGTGGGTTCGACATAAACAAATAAGAAACAAAAATAACCAACCCTACTGATATTGGTAGCCATTTTTTTACTCCATAAATCTTGTGCTTCATGAAATTACCAAGCATAACAAATAATGAAAACGCCGAAGATAATATTTTCCCCAAAACAGGCATTCCAAAATTGTTTTCAACATATACAGGTATGATAACTTGGTTTGATACAATAGCCACTAATGTTATGATACCAAAAATTGTTGCCAAGAATATTACAGGGGAAAACTTTTTCTTTTCTTTTTTTGAATAATCAATTTTAACATCATCTACACTTTTAAAAGTAAGTAAACCATATACAGTCAAAAATATTGCCAACACAAACAAAAATACATTTGGGAAATATATAAATCCAGTTCCCAAAATTAGAGGCCCTAAAATTGCTCCTAAGCTTCCCATTATTTCAACATATCCATAATATTTAGATTTTTCTTTCAAACTAATATCTGCTTTAGAAACTCCCGTTAAAGCAATATTAAAAAACAAGGGGTCAAAAACACCTTGTAAAGCCCTAAAACCTATGGCTAATAAAGGATTATTCAAAAAAAGAGCAACAAAGAAAAAACTAATACCCCAGCCAGTTAATCCTGTCAAGAAAGATTTTCTTTCGCCATATTTTCTTAAGATAGGTCCCCAAAAAGAGCCTAAAGCCATAGAAACAAATGGTGTAATGGCTATAAAAGTACTGGTATAAAATGCATTGTTTCCGAACATCTCTAAAATTTGTGGGAATGATGAAGCGATTCCAACTTGTGTGAACACAGAGAAAAACGGAAGAATCAATAAAATTCTTAAACTTTTCAAAATTCCAACTCCTCTCTTTTATATACTTCATTTTTTATTATATCTATAAACTCAACAATATATTTGTTATTTCCAATTTCAATTCTAATAGCTGTATGTTTACTATCCTCTTTTGGTAAAGATATTGAACCAGGATTTATTACGTATATACCGTTGTTTTTCGTGAATTCTGGTATGTGAGTGTGACCATAAAGGAGTACGTTGCACTTTAATTCCTTCGCCATCTCTATTGCCTCTTGTATCTTTGGAGTCCATCCATGAGTCATAAACATATTCATATCGTTGTACGACTCTGTTTTATAGTAAATTGGTTCAGGAATGTTCAAAACATGATGGTCTATTTGGGAATCACAATTTCCTGTGATAAAAGAAAACTGTTTATCTTTCAATAAATCTATCACTTTTTTGGGATTATAACCTTCAGGCAAATCATTTCTCGCTCCATGATACAATACATCTCCTAAAAGCAAGTATCTATCAACAATTCCAATAGACTTCAAAGCTTTCACTAAGTATTCTGATGAGCCATGAACATCGCTAATAACACCTAATTTCAAGTTAATCACCTCATATTTTTTCTACAACAATATTATCACAAAAATACCTTAAAAAGAATTTTACTCTAATTACAACAATAAACAATTATGTTATAATTTAATTGTAATCAGTTTAATTCATAGGAGGGGTTAATATGGGATATTTGAAAATCAATGTGGATGAAGAATTTATCAATAATCTTATTGATAGAGTTGTTGAAGCAAACACCAATGTACAAGGATTAAAAAATCTGAATGTTGAATTAAAAGAAGATGGTATTCATTTCCAAGTTGATGTTAACATTCTAAAAAAAGATGCTAAATTTGACACTCTTATCAAAATGACACAAAAGCCTGAAACTCTTTCCAAAGGTATTATGGATTTTTCAATAACTGGTGATGAGGGCATAAGAAAAATTCTTGAAGGTGTTTTTAAAATTCTATCGAAATTCACAGGAGTTTTTGATTCTGAAGATAATAAATTAACAATAGATTTAAATAAAGTAGATATAAATCCAATTATTAACGATACTTTAAGTTCTTTGGCTGTTAAAGAACTTTCTGTTGATGAAAATGAATTTAGATTAGAATTGAATTATAGGGATCAATGATGTTTGTAGAATTCGACGTAGATTTTATAAAACAAATAATCAATAACATTGTAAAAAAGTCTAACGGTGAACTTTTAGGATTTTTAATGGGAAGTTCTGTAAAGTTTCAAGTTCAAAACAACAAATTCATAATAAAAGTATTGTTTCTAAAATACAGGGTAGAAATTGAAAAAATACCAAAAAAAGCATCAGAAGAATTTGTGTTCACTCATAACTTACCCTTAGAGAAAATGGACAAATCACAACTACCATCATTTGTTAGGTTTGAAAAAAATAAGATCTATCTTAGACTACCAAAAAACTTTATTACAGATAATTTAATAATATCAGATTTCAAAATGGAAGATGATAGAATATATATAGAATTAAAATAAATGGAGGAATTTAAATGATCAAAGTAAATGATGAACTAATCAACAAACTAAAAAAGTTATCAAACATTGAGCTAACTTATGAAGAAGAAGAAATAATCAAAGAAGATTTAAACAAGTTATTAGATTATATGTCAGAATTAGACGAAATAAACGTTGAAGGAACAGAAGAACTTACAAACCCTATAAATAAGGAAATTAAGGCACCTTTACACAAAGACCAAGTAGAGGATTTTGAAAATAGCGAAAAGATAATTGAGAACTTCCCAGAAAAAAATGGCAAATATTTGAGAGTGCCTGGAATTCATGGATAATGAATAAACAAGGTATTATCTATGAAGATACGGCCACAAAATATTTGTTAAAAAAAGGTTATAAAATTCTGGACAGAAATTTTAAAACAAAATTTGGAGAAATTGATATAATAGCATTAGACAAAGATATTTTGGTTTTTATAGAAGTGAAAGGCGGGAAAGATGATCTCTATGACCCCGCTGAAAGAGCAGACATCAATAAGCTTAGAAAAGTTATGAGAACTGCTGATTTTTATATCAGTAGATACAAAGGTAATTTTGAAGAAGTAAGAATCGATGTAATATCGGTTAACAAAAATCTTGAAATAAATCATTATCCCTCACAAAGAATTTGATTTCTTTGTGAGTTTTTATTATAACCGACATTTTGTGTCTTTTTTATGATAAAATAAAAACAAAGCAGTCAAAAAACCGCTTTGTTTTTGGTGTCTCCACGAGGAGTCGAACCTCGATCTGAGGATTAGGAATCCTCTGTTCTATCCGTTGAACTATGAAGACATTTATACAAAAGATTATAACAAAAATGGTTTATACTGTCAATACAAACGAGGAGGTTAACAAATGAATATAATTGAACCAAAGGTTTTATTTGAAAATGAAGACCATAAATTTATTTTATTGGGTATTGAAGATTCGCAAAAACAAGGTGTCACTACCAATCAATATTTGGTGGTGCACAAAGATGAAGGAGTTCTATTAGATCCAGGAGGAGTTCATGTTTTCCCAATGGTTTTATCAAATGTTGTTGAATTTATTTCCCCTCAAAAAATAAAGGGAATTTTCTATTCTCATCAAGACCCAGATGTTTCATCTGGTATATCTCTATGGGCAAACTCTATAAATTCTAAATTCTATGTATCAGGTTTATGGGAAAGATTTTTACCTCACTTTGGAGTATTTGACAATTCTAAGATAGTCCCTATAAAAGATAACGGAGGCAAAATAACTTTTTCAGATGGTTATAGCATGGATATAATACCTACACATTTTTTACATTCAATAGGAAATTTTACAGTTTATGACTCAATTTCAAAAATATTGTTCAGCGGGGACATAGGCACTGCTGTAATAGAAGCTAAAGGAAATGTTTTTGTGGATAATTTCCAAGATCATATAAAAAATATAGAAGGATTTCACAAAAGATATATGACTTCATCAAAAGCATGTAAAGTTTGGAGTAAGTTAATAAAAAATTATGATATTGAGTTAATGGCTCCACAACATGGACTTTTATACAAAAAACAAGAATATAAAGAATTTCTAAAATGGTTTGAAAACTTGAAATGTGGAATCGATATAATTGAAAACATATACGGGGTGTAAGCTATGGAAAATAAAGAAAAAAAAATCATACAAAAATTATCTAACAATTTGTACCATGAAAATATACTCACCTCTTTTATAGTAAACCTTGATAACATAATAGGTTCAAGGTTTAAAAAGGCAAATAACAACGTGCAAGAGATAGGCTATAGTATTATTGGTTCAGTAAACGAATTGAACAAAGCCTCTGATAGCATAGACGAATTTGTCAAAGAAGGAAAAGATGAAATAAACAATATAAACGATAAAAACAAGAGCATGATTACAGAAATAAATCAACTTGGAAATTCATTAACCGATATCCAGACCCAAGTAGATGATTCTATTAGCTCAATAACAAATATGGTTGATCAGTTTAAAGAGGTCAACAGTCTAACAGAGAATATAAAAAGAATATCAAAACAAACAAATATTTTGTCTATAAACGCTTCAATAGAAGCCAGTAGAGCTGGTGAAGCCGGGCAGGGATTTGCTGTTGTCGCAAACGAAGTTAAAAAACTCGCAACAGAAACAAAAGAAACGTCAGATAAAATTTCCGATAAAGTTCAAGATTTAAGCAAAGAGATAAACGTCGTTTTGAAAAAAATAAACTATTTATCTGATACTTTTAATGTATTCACAAAAATCACAGAAAAATCCATGGAAAGAACACAGGATAACTTGGACCTTTTTAAAAAAATTATATACGAAATGGATAAAAATAATTCCGCTCTAATATCAAATAGAGATAATTTAAATCTAACTATAGATGATTTAAAAGAACTATTAAAAGATATAGAAAATATTGATGAAATAATATCTATAATAATCAACATGCAAAAAAATATTAAAAATATCAATTTGTAGGTGTACACATGGAAATTTACGATGTTGCCGTAATAGGTGCTGGAGCTGCAGGAACAATAGCTGCAATCAAAGCTTCAAAAAGAAATAAAACAATACTCATAGACAGGAACCACAAGGTGGGCAAAAAGATATATGCCACAGGGAATGGAAAATGTAATTACACAAACAAAAATATATCTTTGAATAACTACCATGGGCAAAATGTTCAATTTGCTAATTTTTCTTTGAATAAATTCAACAATATTAAAACTGTTGAATTTTTTAAAAAATCTGGAGTATTGTCCAAAGATATAGACAATAGAATTTATCCAGTAACAGAAGAATCAGCAACAATTGTTGAAACTTTGGAATTTCTTTTGGCCGAAAACGACGTAGAACTACTTCTCGGCTACAAAATCCACGACATAGAATTAGAAAACGAGATATTCACAATAAGCTCAAATCACAAACAAGTTAAATCAAAAAAACTAATAATTGCAACCGGGGGGAAATCTTCTCCTAACCATGGGTCAGATGGTTCAATATTTGATGTCATAAAAAAATTAGGCCATTCAATAACTCCTTTAAAACCAGCCTTGGTACAACTTGAAACTGATAACAAATTTTCAAAAGAAGTAAAAGGCATAAGGATAAAAGGCTCTATAACCATCCAACACAAGAAGAAAGAAATAGCAAAAGACACTGGAGAAATAATGTTTACGGATTATGGCCTTTCTGGAATACCAGTTATGCAGGTAAGTCATTTTACCCACGAATACCTTGAAAAAAATGAAAAAGTATTTGCATCAATTGACTTCTTCCATGAAATAAACCAGGTAGAGCTCGACAAAATGTTATTAAATAGAAAAAATGAACTGAAAAACCGAAAAATAAAAGATTTTTTGAAAGGTCTTGTTCATTCAAAACTGATCAACATGGTTTTGGTGAAATCGGGTATTAAAAATCACAACTCTCCATCAGAAAAATTGTCAGAGAAAGATATCATGTCTTTGTCAAAAAATTTAAAAAATCTGACATTTTTCATAACTGGAACAAAATCATGGAAAAATTCACAGGTCACTTTTGGTGGTGTCAATACTTTAGAAGTCGATGAAAAAACAATGGAATCGAAAATAATCAAAAATCTTTATTTCGCTGGCGAAGTCATTGATATTTCTGGCGATTGTGGAGGATATAATCTTCAGTGGGCTTGGAGCTCTGGGTATATTGCTGGAAAAAGCACTTGGAAATAAAAAGCAAAATATTTATTATTTTTGTTTTACTTCCCTCTTGCGCAAGAGGGAACGTACGCAGCGCAGGCTTAGGCTTTTAAGTTTTTATTAACAACTAACAACCAGCATCTAACAACAGAAATTATTTTATGATTTCTATTAAAAGGAGTTATCAATGATTAGAATAAATAACATTAAACTACAATACAATCATTCAGAACAAGATTTAATAGATGTTCTAAATGATAAATACAAAATAGATAAAAAAGATATTATTGATTTTGAAATCAACAAAAAATCCGTAGACGCCCGACAAAAAAGAAAAATGATATATTTCGTTTATTCTGTTGATTTGAAAATCAAAAATGAAGAAAAATATGGAGAATTAAAATATGTTCAGACTATAAATGAAAAAGGTTATGAGCCACCAAAAAAAGGAGATAAAAAATTATCTTCAAGACCTATAATTGTTGGTTCTGGACCAGCAGGAATGTTTAGTGCGTTATTACTTGCCGAAGAAGGCTATAAGCCATTAATAATTGAACAAGGGGAACCTGTTAACAAAAGAGTTGAAGATATAAATAATTTCTGGAATAATGGAATTTTAAAAGAGAATTCTAATATTCAATTTGGTGAAGGTGGGGCAGGAACTTTTTCAGATGGGAAATTAACTACTTTGATAAAAGATAAATACGGAAGGATACAAAAAGTTTTTGATGAGTTTATAGAAAATGGAGCCCCAGAAGAAATAAAATATATAAAAAATCCTCACATAGGTACAGATATATTGAGAAATGTTGTATACAATATTAGAAAGAAAATTGAGTCTTTAGGGGGAGAATTTTTATTTTCTTCAAAACTCACGGATATAAAACTAAAAAACAACAAAATAGAATTTATAGAAATAAACGACAAAGATACAATCAAAACAGAAATTTTGATCTTAGCTATTGGACATAGTGCAAGAAAAACTTTTGAAATGCTTGCAAAAAATGGAGTATCTTTAGAACAAAAACCATTTTCTATGGGAGTAAGGATAGAACATCCACAAGAATTAATAAACAAAAATCAATACGGAAAATTCTACAAAGAGAAAATCCTTCCACAAGCTGAATACAAACTTTCAGAAAAAAATGGCAACAGAGGTATATATACTTTTTGCATGTGTCCGGGAGGTCAGGTTATTGCTTCAGCTTCAGAAGAAAATACAATAGTAACCAATGGGATGAGCGAGTTTAAAAGAAATAAAAATAATGCAAATAGTGCTATTTTGGTTAATGTGAATACAAATGATTTTCCAAATAAAAACCCATTGTCTGGTATTGAACTCCAAAGGAATTTAGAAAAATCCGCTTTTAAAAAGAACTATTTTGCTCCAGTTCAAAATGCAAGAGATTTCTTAGAAGGGAAAATAAGCAAAAATTATATAACTCAACCTTCTTACAAACCAGGAATCTACTCAGATAATTTGGAAAAATATTTACCAAAATATATTTCTGAAAATTTGAAATACGGAATACAAAAATTTGATAACAAAATAAATGGTTTTATAGATAAGGGAATTTTGACTGGTTTTGAAACAAGAAGTTCTTCGCCAGTTAGGATTTTAAGAAATGACTCATTGCAATCTGTAAATATTGAAGGTTTATATCCTGGTGGAGAAGGCGCAGGATATGCTGGAGGCATAACTTCTTCTGCTGTAGATGGAATAAAAATAGCCGAACAAATTATAAACAATTACACCAATAAAATTTGAGGAGGCATTATAATGAAATTGATTTCTTGGAACGTTAACGGAATAAGGGCAATATATAGAAAAAATCTTTTAGAATTTTTAGAAGAATACAATCCAGATATTTTGGCTATTCAAGAAACAAAGGCAAGACCTCAACAACTAACAAAAAAACTCCTTAACTATGGTGACTATTACAAATTTTTCTCATCTGCAGAAAAAAAAGGATATTCAGGAGTAGCTACATTTTCAAAACCAGAGCCAAAAGGGGTTAAATATGGATTTGGAAACGAAAAATATGATTCTGAAGGAAGAATTCTTTTGACTGAATATGAAGATTTTTCTCTTTTCAACATATATTTTCCAAATGGAAAATCAAAGCAGGAAAGGTTAGACTACAAGATGGATTTTTATTATGACTTTTTGAAATTCATAAATGATTATAAAAAACAACAGCCCAATATAATTGTCTGTGGGGATGTTAACACAGCTCATAAAGAAATCGATCTTGCGAGGCCGAAAGATAACGAAACAGTTTCTGGATTTTTACCTGAAGAAAGAGAATGGATAGATAAATTTCTTGACTCTGGATTTTATGATTCTTTTAGAATGTTTAATCAAGAACCAGATAATTATTCTTGGTGGGACTACAAAACAAAAGCAAGAGAGAGAAACGTGGGATGGAGAATAGATTATTTCTTTGTTAGCGAAGGAATTAAAAATAGAGTCAAAAAAGCTGATATACTGAATGAGGTATACGGATCAGATCATTGCCCTATTATGATTGAAATATAAATTTAACAGCGTTCTTTTTATAAGAACGCTGTTTTTCATACTTCTAATATTTTCCATTGTTTATTAATTGCAATTTTGGCTAATTTTTTATCTGGATTCACACAAACTGGGTTGCCAACCTTTTCCAATAATGGCAAGTCAGATATTGAATCAGAATAAAAATAACTATCTTCAAAAGTCATGTTGTTTTCTTTTAAAAATTTTTCTGCTCTGTTGACCTTCTCTTCTTTATAAACACTATTACCTTGTATCCCTTTGAAAACATTGTTTTCGATTATCAAATCTGTACTTATGAGCTCATCCATATTCAAGTGTGAAAAAACAGGGTAACATATATTTCTTGGTGAGGCAGATATTAAAACTATTTCAGCATTTTTATTCCTGTGATATTCTATCTCATCAATCATTTTATCCCTTATAAACTTGTGTCCAAAATCATCAAACCATTTTTGTGTTTTGCTATATATTTCCGATTCTGATAGGCCAATATATTTATCAGATAATACTTTTGAGATGTACTCTAACTTGAGCATTCCAAAAGCATATAAAATCGGAATTGGTAAAAGCTTTAAATAATCTACAAATTTCACCTCACCCTTGTTAAAATAATACTTATAAAAAAGTTGTCCACTGTTTTCTGACAATATTGTTTTGTCCATATCAAAAAATGCCGCATATTCTTTCATAAATCACCTCATAAAAATAAATACATTACATTATACCATATAAAAAATGCACCCATAAAGGTGCATTTAATTGTTTTTGGTGGAGACGGCGGGAATCGAACCCGCGTCCGAAATAAAACCGCATAGGCTTCTCCGAGCGCAGTCCATGTTTAATTTTCGATTACAAGAGCTACATGGGCGAAGCTTTGTAATCTATCATTCTAAAATTTCCACTGTAGCCCGAATGATAAAGCTACAATGTAAGACACTTAGTAATGACATCCATCTTACCAGTAAGTGCCAGACTGGTAAGAGGACGGCTGCGTTATCTTACGCAGCTAATGCGTAATTTTCTTCTGCGTTTATGTTTATTGTATCGCTTTTTTACGAGGTTGCGAAATCCTCGGCTCGCTTCCCTATACGGTCTTACCCCGTCGAAACCATTTCGTCCCCTGGTAGGGCTTATCATTATAGCATATATCAGTTAAAAATAAATATAATCAAGGTTAACTCTGGTTTTCTATTTGCCATTGTAGTTTTTTAGATAGATCAGGGTTAATTTGTTGTAAATAAGGAACCAATTCAAAATCTCCCAACAGTACTTTTACCATAGAGTCCATTATTAACGCTCTTTTTGATTTATCTTTACTGTTTTCATATTTCTCAGACAATATATCTACAACTTTTTTTGATGGAAGGTTAGTGATTGACATTAAAGCTAATTCTTCCATTTCACTTCCATCATCCATAAATGTTAGAAGTATGTCTAAATACTTGTCATCTTTTGTAAGTTTTAATAGGTTTTCTATTATTACTGGAAAAGCCCTCTCATCTGTATAGTTATTTATCATTCTTTCTAAATATGGTACTATTTCTTTACAGTTAAGATCTGACAGTAATTCAGTCAAGTACAAAAGTGTTATATCATTTTCTGTATTCTTTTCAAATCTTTTTTTAAATTCTTTTAGCAAATAATCTCGGCTTTCATTGCCCATAACAGAGAGTACATCAACAGCTAACTCCCTTGTTTCTGAATCCTCTTCGTCCAACAACCTTATTAAATTTGGAATCGCATCAGTTCCCTTTTCTTGTAAAACTCTTTGAATTAAATCTTCCCTATTCATTCATAACACTCCTCAAATCAATATACAATATCTCCATACATTTCCTTTATCTCTTTATCTTTTTCTTTAGAAGATAACAATTTTATGGTAGATTTTATTTTGTTATTTTCTTTCTCTTTGATGATTTTAAAATGCTTGTTACCAAAGTTAGCAACTTGTGGCATATGAGTTATAACAATAACTTGTTTTTTATTTGCCAAATCTTTTAACTTTGCACCTACAATGTCTGCCATTCTTGGTCCTACACCAGAATCAACTTCATCAAAAAGCATTGTACTCATGCTGTAATCGTTACCTAAAACAGTCTCAAGAGATAAAAATATTCTTGAAAGCTCTCCTCCTGAAGCTATTAAAGATAGATCCATGAAATCAGACTTTGGATTTGTCTTCAAAACAAATTTAGATTTATAAAAACCATTTTCAGTAGGTTTTTTCAATTTTTTAAAGGCAACATCTATATCAGAATCCGGCATATTCAAATCTTTTAGATTTTGAACTATCCTTTTTTTCATATCTTCCAGATAGGGTTTTGCCAAATTCATAATTTTGTCAGACTCTATCAAAAGTTCTTTTTCTAATTTTTCTAATTTCGGTTTTAAAGTGTCAATATTTTCTTTTATTTCATAAAGATCTTCCAACTCTTTCTCGAAAATCTTTTCATTTTCTAAAACGTCTTGTAAAGAAGGCCCATACTTTCTTTTCAAATTCATTATCAAATTCAATCTATTTGAAACATTCTCGAACTCTTCTTCATCAAATTCCAGTTCATTCAACTTGTTTTCCACCATTGAATATAAATCCGAAACACCATCTTGAAGAGATAGAGAAAGGTTGTATGCATCTTTAAAACCAAAATCCTGTATTTTTGATAAGTTATAAACCACATTACCAAGGTTGTAATCAATGTTTATATCTTCGGCGTCTTTGAGGATATTCATTGATTCATATATATTTTTTTTGATAACCTCTATGTTTTCAAGAGCTTTATATTTTTCTGTTAAAACCTCGTCTTCCCCCAACTCTGGAGAAACACCTTTTATCTCATTTAACTCGTAATTGAGTGTATCTATTTTTCTGTACAACTCTGTTTTATCTGACGGCATTTTTTCTCTTTTTTTTATTAAACTTAAGTATTCAGAGTACTTCTCGTCATACACTTTAAATTCTTCAGAATACTTATCTCTTAGGATACCATAAATAAGATTATTTTGATACCCTTCATCTCTTAAGAGAACATTTGAATCTTGAGAATTTATCTCTATAAGAAATTTACCAACTTCTCTCACTGTTTCTTTTGGAATAATTTGCCCATTTATTCTAAAAAATATTCTTTTGGCCGTGAAATTTCCTGAAATTACTAATTCATCATCATCTAAATCTATAATATTATCCAATTCTTTTCTTAACTTTTCATCAAGAGTAAAAAAAGCAGAAATAGAACCTTCTTGATCTTTCAATGTGTTGGGGATCTGTCCTGTAATAAATGCTCTCAAAGCATTTATAAACATAGATTTCCCTGCTCCAGATTCCCCTGTTATAACATTTAACCCTTTGTCAAAAATTACCTCAGCCTCATCAAACAAGCCAAAGTTTTTAATAGATAAAGAAATTAGCAATCAAATTCACCAACCTCAAAAATTTATATTTTATATTTAAATTATAGCATAATTATATATTTTAAAATAATATATTAATAGTGAAAATATTTTCGATAAAGATATTTCACAATATCGAAAAAAGCTTTCTATATAATTGAATAAATAAGATAAAAATGGGTGATAATAATGAATATAGAAAAGACAATTGAAATATTAAAAGAAGAAATAAGAGAAACTGTGGGAAATCAAAAAATGTATATTGCCTTTTCCGGTGGCTTAGATTCTACAGTTGTCGCACTTCTTGCTAAAGCTGCTATTGGAAAAGAAAAAATCACACTTATAAACACATGTTTTGGACCTTATTCGTACTCTAAAGGGCTGGAAGCGGTTTTGTCATTGGCAGATCAATTAGACTTAAGATTGTTTTTCACCAATGGTCAGAAAGAGCAGGAAAAACTATTATACCACGGACCAAATTGTAACCAATGTACAAGAGACATAAAACTTGGAAAAGTAAAGAAAATGCTTTACAAAGGTATAGTTGCTGTAGGGTCTAATCAATCTGACTCATGGGGTAAACTTGGATTAAAGGTAAACAATGGAATGTATTCTCCACTTTTAAATTTGGATAAACCAGTTATTCAAGGAATCTTGGATTATTATGGTTTTGAAATACCAAGAATAGGGGAAAACTCTTTCAGAGAAGGGTGTAAATACAAACATCTTTTGAAAATGTCAGCAAACACCCACTACCATGCAAGAGCTATGGTTGTTTCTAACGAAGTCATACATGACGTATTAGATTATCACAATTATGAGAGAGAGATCGCCAATGTGAAAATAGTTGGACCATTATCAAAAAACATAGCGTTAATTAATATAAAACCACTACCACCAAAAAAAATTTTAGATGAAATTATAGAAGTATTGCAAAAAGAAACAACAATAGACGCTGTTGACGTAGTGGATAGGCCAATAGAATTAATTATCACAGCGAGTCCAGGGATAATAAACAACGAAGAATCAAAGTACTGGATTTTAAATGGCCGACTAAAACCAGAATTTGCATTCGATATTTCCGCAAAATGGAATCCCCCAAGTACAAATAACAAATTATGGACGTTTTCTGTAGTCGGTTATAACAAAAAGTAAAAATATTGTATAATTGATTGTGAATGTTATGGTTTATATACTTTTCTTTCTGGGGGGGAAATGAAATGTTAGTTAACATAATGGAAAAAATTGTTGATGAAATATATGAAGATATTTTAGAAACTCACGAAATAAATTTTTGTGATTGCCCAAAATGTAGGGAGGATGTGAAAGCCATAGTTTTAAATGAAATCACTCCAAAATACGTATCCACAGATAAAGGACTGGCTATTTCAAAAGCCGAAATGATGGAAGTTCAGCTTAGAATAGATATTTTAGATAAAATTGTTAAAGCTATAATAAAAGTTGGAAAGAGTCTGTAAAATAAATTGTGTAAAAACACCAAATTGGTAGTAAAAAACAAATGAAAAATGACAAAAAACGTCCCAACAAAAAATTAAAACAA
>NZ_FMYV01000014.1 GCF_900102615.1 Geotoga petraea
TCCCTATTTTTGTCAATTGCTTTGTTGTTAACTATTCCTTTCTTGTTCCTTAACCTCTTCCACCTTTTCAGGCGTGCATTTGTTTTTAATTCATTTATATCGTTACTTATATGTATGTAGTAATATATTTATTTAATCTTAATCATGAATATTTTGTTTGATTACCAAATAATGATATAATAATAATTGGTAAATGCTATTTTATAAGGGAGTGAATCGATGAGAGAAAAAAAGATTTTAAATCTTTTGGGTTTTGCTTCTCGAAGTAGGTCTTTTGTTTTCGGAAAAGATGGAATTAGAGCTTATATTCGGGGAAATCAGAAAAACAAGATAATTATTATTGCATCTGACACTGGAGACGCGGTTAAAGAAGATACTGTTAAAAGATGCAAGAGCCACGGTATTATATATTATATCCTTAAAGATTATAATAAAGAAGATTTATCTAATGCAATGGGTAAATTAGAGATTAGCGTAGTAGGCGTAACTGATGAGAACCTTGCTGCAGGAATTATTGACTTAGTAAAAAACGGAGGTGAAAATGATGCCAAAGATCAGAGTATATGAATTAGCAAAAAAATTAGATTATAATTCTAAAGATTTAGTTGAAATTCTTAAAAATGAATTGGATATTGATGTTAAAAGTCATATGAGTACTTTAGAACAAGACACAGTTGAGGCTATTGAAGATCTTCTTGCTCCTTCTAAAAATAAAGAAGAGAAAGCAAAGAAATCTGAGAAATCAAAAAAACAAGAAAAATCCAAAAAGAAAAAGGCTGCTCCTAAAAGTGAACAACAAAATAAAAAAGAAGAGCCTGTAGAAAAAGAAGAAGAAAAACAATCAATAGGTGAGATAAATTTAACACCTTCTGAATTGACTTTAGATAAAATTGCTAAGAAACTCAGTGTTGATCAAAATGATATCATTAAGAAAGCTTTTATGGAAGGAAAGATGCTAAGACCAGGTCAAGAATTAAGCCCTACAGAAACTGAAGAAATTGGGCTTTTATACGAGACTGTTATTAACTTTGTGGAAGAAGAAAAGAAAGAAGAAGAGTTGGATAATGAATTGGTAGATTATTGGAATAAAGTTTACGAAGAACAAAAAGACTCTTTAAAAACAAGGCCACCAGTTGTAACTGTTATGGGACATGTTGACCATGGTAAGACTACTTTGTTGGACAACATTAGAAATACTAAAGTTGCAGAGGGAGAAGAAGGCGGTATAACTCAGAGTATCGGTGCTTACCAATTAGAGTACAATGATAAGAAAATCACTTTTATTGATACTCCAGGGCATGAGGCTTTCACCGAAATGAGGGCAAGAGGGGCTCAAGCAACTGACATCGTTGTTTTAATCATTGCAGCGGATGATGGGGTTATGCCACAAACAATAGAAGCGTATAACCATGCTAAAGATGCTAAGGTTCCTGTTATAGTTGCCATCAATAAGATAGATAAACCTAATGCAAATGTTGAGTTGACAAAACAACAAATGGTTGCAAAATTAAATCTTATTCCAGAAGACTGGGGTGGAGATACTATAACAGTTCCAATTTCTGCAATTTCTAAAGAAGGTATTGACGAATTGCTTGAAATGATTTCTCTTGTATCTGAAATGGAAGAGATCAAATGTAAACCAAATGGTCAAGCAAGAGCTGTTATTATAGAATCTAAATTAGATAAATTTTTGGGGCCTGTTGCAACTGTTATTGTCAAAGATGGTATTCTTAAAACTGGTGATTATTTTATTGCTGGCTCTACTTATGGAAAAGTGAGAAGGATGATTGATGACCAAGGTAGAACTATTAAAAAAGCTTTACCATCAACACCTGTACAAGTTTTAGGGTTTAACGAAGTTGCAGATACCCACAGTATTTTATACGTTACAAATTCTCTTAATCAAGCCAGAGAGATTTCTGGGAAGAAAAAAGAAAAGGAAGACTTAGCAAATCAAAACATAAATAAAAAGCATGTTAAATTAGAAGATTTCATGAAAATGATGGAAGGAAACCAGAAGAAAGTTTTGAATATTATTTTAAAAGCGGGAACTTTTGGAGAAATTGAAGCTTTGAAGAATTCAATTAACAAACTTCAAAACCCTGATATTGATATTGATATTGTTCATGCAGGTATTGGTACAGTTACAACATCTGATATTATGCTTGCTTCAGCTTCTGATGCTGTTGTTATGGGCTTTAGAGTCAAAGTAGATAACAAGGCTAAAAAAGATGCTGAAAAGGAAGGAATTCAAATCAAAAGATATGATATAATCTTTCAATTGATTGATGAACTTAAGAAAGCACTTCAGGGTATGCTTGAACTTGAAGAAAAAGAAGAAAATACAGGTTCTGGTAAAATAAAAGAAGTCTTTAAAATCAAGAAAGTTGGAAATGTTGCTGGTGTCATTGTTGAAGATGGATACGTTGAAAGAGATGGAGGAGTAAGAATTTACAGAAACGGTTCTTTACTCCAAGACGTTAAAATCGAAAGCTTGAAACATTACAAAGATGAAGTAAAAAGAATCGAAGCACCTCAAGAAGGCGGTATAAAATTTGAAAACTTTGATGATTTCAACGCAGGAGATGAATTAGAATTTTATAAAAACATTCAATTCGAAAGACAAATTGAATTTGATAATTCAAAAGATAGATAACAATTTATTGAAAAAACCCCGGTTAATTCCGGGGTTTGTTAATATTGGAGGAGAATTATGTATTTATTGGGGATAACAACTTTTTTAGTTGTTTGGCAAATTATTTCTCTTTTTTATACAAATCTTACTTTGCCCGGGCCTATTATAACCGTTGAAACCCTTTTTAACTTAATCGGTGATATGACTTTTTGGACTCAGTTTTTAAATACATTTTTAAAGAGTTTAACGGGACTTGTAATAAGTTTGGGAGTTGGAGTTCCTCTTGGCTTTTTTGCAGGGCTCAACAAGAAATTCGACGATTTTATTAGACCTGCTGTCATGTTTTTTCAAGGTGCCCCCATAGTTTCTTATATAGCTATTTCGATGCTTTGGTTTGGTATTGGCTTTTATACCCCTGTTTTTGTAGCTTTTGTGGTTATATTCCCAACCATAGTTTTTAACATTTCAAACGGGATAAGATCAACAGACAAAAACCTTATAGAAATGGCAAAGTTGTATAAAATACCTCAAAGTTTGATCAGAAAGTACATTTACTTTCCATCTATAATCCCTTTTGTCGTATCAACTTTAAAAATAATTTCTGGGACTTTGTGGAGAGCTGTTGTAGTGGGAGAATTTCTGGCAGGTGCTTATGGAATAGGTTATTCACTGTCTCTTTCTAAAGCTACTCTTAACACGGAAGAAGTTTTTGCATACACCATCTTTTTAATCGCAGTGGGGATTATCTTTGAAAAATCTCTTTTGAAAATAAATTTAAACCCAAAGATAAAGATAAAAAAGAATATAGAAGTTACACACAATGAAAAGACGGATAATTTAAAAGATATTGAGTTGGATAATGTAACTTTTTCGTATAATGATACAAATGTTATTCAAAATTTGAATATGAAAATTGAAAAAAACAAGACTACAGCTCTTATAGGTGAATCTGGAAGTGGAAAGACGACTATCCTGTATTTATTATCCAAAATTAGAAAAGGTTTTACTGGAAATATTAAAAACGTTCCTGAAAAGGTCTCTTTTGTGTATCAAGATGACAGACTCATTCCTTGGTTGAACGTAAACGATAATATAAAAATAGTAAATCCAAACTTAGAAGACAGAGATATTGAAAAATATCTATCCATGATGGGTATAGAGGAAAAACAATTTATATATCCAGAAAAATTATCTGGGGGGATGAAAAAGAGGGTTAACATTGCAAGGGCTCTCGCGTACAACCCAAAATTACTTTTGTTAGACGAGCCTTTTTCTTCTTTGGATTTGAAAACCAAGTACAATTTGATAGAAGATTTGAAAAAGATTTTTTCTAACGACAATATAACCAGTCTTATAGTTTCTCACGATCCCTATGAGATTTCAGAAATTTCGGATAGAATATATTTACTGAGTTCAAAAGAAAAAAATATTATTTGGGAACAAGATTTAGAAAACGAAGAAAAAGAAAATTTGGCAAATATAATCAAAGATAGAATAATAAACGGAGGATGAGTATGGATAAAATAAAGACTATTATATTTGATTTAGATGGAACCCTTGTCAACACAATTAACGTTACTATACCTGCTTTCGAAAATGTTATAAAGGATTTGAAAGAGAAAAATATGATAGAGTATTTACCAGACAAAAAAGAAATAATGAAATACATAGGTTATCCCATAGATCAGATCTTTACTAATTTATACGATAGCAATGATAAAAAACTTATCGAAGAATCAGTTAGACTTTTAGATCATTACGAAGAAATCATTATAGAAAACAACGACAACATTTTTTTTGATGGTGTTATTGAAGTTCTTGATTATCTGAGTAGAAAAGGATATAAGATGATGGTTTTGTCTAACTGCAACACAACTTACCTCAACAGTATTTTAAAAAAAGGTATTGAAATTTATATAGATGAACCATACTGTTCCGAGATGTTTGACTGGAAAGACAAAGAAGAAGTGATGAAGAAGGTTATCGACCTGAACAAAAAAGAAGAGTACGTGATGGTGGGAGACAGAAAACACGATATAAAGGCTGCGAAAGACAATGGAATTAAATCTATAGGTTGTGATTATGGCTATGGACAACATGAGATCAATTCAGCAGACATCATAATTAAAGATATAAAAGAGTTAATTGACATTTTTTAAAAATTTTTTAAGTTTGAACGTTAACATTTAAGATTTTTTTAAGTACGTAGATTGATAATATTACCAGAAAACATTAGATATAGGAGGTGTAAAAATGAAAAAATTATTAGTTGTTATAACAGTTTTTGTTTTGAGTTTGAACGTTTTTGCAGCTGTAAACGCAGATGTTGAAAGTCCTTTTATAAAAGTGGCAGAAGAAGCTGGGCCTGCTGTTGTTAGTATTGAAGCGAAAGGCAAACAATCAATGGGAATAGATCCATATTTTGAAGATTTTTTTAGAAGGTTCTTTGGTGAAATTCCTCAACAAAATAGAGAATTTCAAAGTCTTGGTACTGGATTCATTTTTGATGAAGAAGGATACATAATTACAAATTATCATGTTGTTGAGAACGCATCAAATATAAATGTAACTATGACAAATGATAATTCTTTTGAGGCAAAATATATTGGTGGAGATAGCGACCTTGATTTGGCTATCTTAAAGATAGAAACAGATAGAAAATTACCAACTGTTGAACTTGGCGATTCGGACAATTTAAAAATAGGACAATGGGCTATAGCAATAGGTAATCCGCTTGGATTCAGCCATACTATCACAACCGGTGTTGTTAGTGCATTTAACAGAAAAATCCAAAAACCTGATGGCTCAGGATATTATGTTGATTTAATTCAAACAGATGCAGCCATTAACCCTGGTAATTCAGGAGGACCACTTTTGGATATTCACGGAAGGGTTATAGGTATCAACACCGTTATTGTTAACCCTACACAAGGTGTTAACCTTGGTTTTGCAATACCAATAAACTTGGCTAAAAGATTTGCTTATTCCTTAATCGAAGACGGATCTTTCCAAAGAGCTTATTTAGGAGTTTATTACGGTGATGTCAATGAATCTCTTCAAAAAGCTCTTGGATTAAAAGTTAGCAAAGGCGCTTATATTAACGACGTTGTAGATGGTTCAGCTGCTGACAAAGCGGGTATAAAAGCTGGAGATGTTATAACAAAAGTTGGAAACAATGATATCGAAGATGGAGCAGAATTGGCATCTGTTTTGCGAACTTACAAAGCGGGAGAAGAAGTAACTATAACAGTTAATAGAAATGGAGAAAAATTAGAACTTAACGTAGTTTTAGCCAAAGCAGAAGATGTTGCAAAAGAAACTTCTGAAAGTTATTTTGGACTAAAAGTTAGAAATTTACAAAATAGCGATTATAACAAATTAGATTTATCCAAAGACATCAAAGGTATAGTTATTGAAGAAGTTACAAATCAAAACTATATTTACGGTGTGAAAGCTGGAGATGTTATATCTCAGATAGCAATCAACGGTAACTACCATAATATTAGTAATGTTGAAGATTGGGAAGAAATAGCAAGCTCAATTGAGAAAAATTCTTATGTTGCTTTGATAATTCACAGACAAAATATTAGATATGTAGTAAAATTTTTCTATAAATGATATTAGAATAAACCCCGCTTAAAAGCGGGGTTTTTTATTATAAATTTTGTATTTTCCAACTTTCAACATTGATCTTTCAACTGATTAACATTCTTTGTCTATGCTTTCTATTAATTCAACGAATTTGTCGGTAACTTTTTCAACTTCATTGTAATCTTTTCCTTCAATCATTACCCTTATTTTATGTTCAGTTCCAGAAGCCCTAACGACTATTCTAAGATCATCTCTTTCTGAATATTTGCATTTCATCTTTTCTATCCTTTCATCAAGCATAACAGCCTTTTTATCCTTAACAGAAACGTTTTTTAGTAATTGAGGAAATGACGGTATTTCCGATACAAGCTCATCTAAACTTTTACCAAAGTAAGTTAAAGTCTCCAATGTTTCCAATGCAGTGATTAGTCCATCTCCTGTGGTAGATCTATCCAAGAATATTATATGCCCTGATTGTTCTCCACCAATGTTTATTTCATCCTCAAGCATTTTTCTTAAAACGTATTTATCCCCCACAGAAGTTCTCTTGAGGAGGATATCGTTTGATTTCAAAAACTCTTCGAATCCAAGATTGCTCATGACTGTTGAAACAATGCTATCTTTCGAAAGCCTTCCCTGCTTTTTCATTTTTAAAGAGTTTATAGCCATAAGTTTGTCACCATCTACAAGATTACCTTTTTTATCTAAAAAAAGGCATCTATCTGCATCTCCATCAAACAAAATACCAAGGTCGTATCCATCCGTTTTTACCTTTTTGGATAAAAATCCTGGTTCAGTAGATCCACATTCTTCGTTTATGTTGAACCCATTAGGTTTGTTGTTAAAAATATCATACTTTAGCGACATTCTACCAAAGATATCTTTCAAAATACTTCCAGCAGCACCATGCCCCACGTCTATTGCACTTTTCAACTCACTTCTAATTTCTCCGTAACAGCCTAAAAGGTAGTCTATATATTCATTTTTTGATTTAGAATTTTTCACAGTACCAATTTCTCCATAGGGAGAATATTCCATGTTTTCAGACAAAATCAATTTTTCCAAATCAACTTCTTCTTCATCTGGTATCTTATACCCTTCAGCAATAACTTTCAGCCCATTGTAAATAGATGGGTTATGAGAAGCAGAAATCATAATTCCTATGGCCTTTTTTTTGTTTGTTAAATATGACAAAGTTGGTGTTGGGACAACTCCGAGTGTTTCCACTTTCATACCTGCAGATATAGCACCTGTAGATATGGCTTTTTCAAACATATCACCTGAATTTCTCGTGTCTTTTGCTATCATCAAAGTTTTATATTTTCCAGAATAAAGTCTTGCAACTGCGTTCCCAACTTTCATCGCAAGATCTACTGTTAACTCTTCGTTCACTATTCCCCTTATTCCATCAGTTCCAAATAATCTTTTCAAATTATTCACTCCCTTGAATTTTACTATAACCATTATACATCAAAAACCCGAGCATTAAAATGCCCGGGTCGAAATTATTATTAATATTGTTATCCTTTTATAGCTCCAGAAGTCAAACCTTCTACAATCTTATTCTGGAATATAAGAACCAGCAAAACTAAAGGAACTGTGATTATAACAGATGCCGCCATAAGCTGTCCCCAAGGTTGTTCATATTGTGATGCTCCAGTGAACATTGATATAGCTACTGGAACTGTGAACATTTCTGGGTTTATGACAAATGTCAAAGCAAACATGAATTCGTTCCAAGCTTGTATAAAAGTCAAAAGACCTGTTGTAACTATTGCTGGAATGGATAGAGGAATAACTATTTTATACAAAGTTTGGAATTTGTTACATCCATCTATATAAGCGGATTCTTCAACAGACTTTGGCAGATCTCTGAAGAAGTTCTGCAAAATCCAGGTCGTCAGTGGCAAAGTAATAGCTGTATAAGGAATGATAAGTCCTGGGTATGTGTCTATAAGTCCCATACTTCTCAAAAGTTGATACAAACCACCAAGTATAGAAACTTGAGGGAACATACTAACAGCCAGAATACTTCCCATAATCAAAACTTTTCCAGGAATTTTCAACCTTGCAACAGCATAACCAGCAAATGATCCGAGCACTAATGAAAACAATGTTGTTGAACCTGCAACTATAATTGAGTTCAAGATATTTCTTAAAAAGTTGTGTTCTCTAAAAACTCCGATGTAGTGGTCAAATGTCCACTCAGGAGGTAAAAGGCTGAAATCCTTTGTAAACAAGAATGTGTTGGATGTAAAAGAACTTCTTATAGCCCACCAAAAAGGAAAAACAAAGTATATGAAAATTACTACTACAAAAATATATAAAAATGTTTTTTCTATATTTTTCTTTGATCTCATCCCTAATTTCATCGAATCACCCCCTAATCTAATTTAAGATTCATTGATTTAATATAAATAAGAGTAAATACACCAATTAATAAAAATATTATTACTGAAAGGGCTGATCCATATCCAAATAACCCTCTGGGTGAGAATATATTATCCATAAGCAAACTTCTGTTGTAAACGGATAACGTTTCTGTGTCTTGACTACCTGGAGTCATGATATATACTATGTCAAAAACTCTCAGTGCATCAAGAGTTCTAAAAATTAGTGTAACGGCAATTGTTGGTTGCAATATTGGGAGTGTTATACTTGTAAACTGTCTCCATTTACTTGCTCCATCAATCCTGGCAGCTTCGTAAAGTTGACTTGGAATTGTTTGTAACCCTGCTAACAACAACAAAGCAACAAATGGCGTTGTTTTCCAAACGTCTACAGAAACAATCGCGTTCATTGCAAGTGATGGATCTGCAAGGATAGGTGTACCTTCTTCTAATATTCCCAAACTGTATAATAGATTACTTATAACTCCGTAATTATCGTTGTACATCCATCTCCACATTTGAGATGATATAACAGTAGGAACTGCCCATGGGATAAGCATAGCAGCTCTCATAAAACCTCTTCCTTTGAATTTTGCATTCATCAGCAATGCAACACCCAAACCAATTAAAAATTCTAATAATACTGATAAAACAGTAAAATAAATGGTATTCCACAATGAACTTAAAAATCGGGCATCTTGAAAGAGCCTTATATAATTCCCCAACCCTAAAAATTCTCTTTCAAAACCTGGCCTTAATGACCAACTAAAAAAACTATCGTATATAGTTTGGATTAAAGGTATAAAGGCAGTTATAGAAATTGCGAATATAGTAGGTATTATCAACCAGAAAGCAAGACGCATATCTTTTTTATTATATTTTTTTACTTTCATAAGCCACCTCCGAGAATATTTAAAAAAGACGGTAAGACGGAATAATTCCGCTTACCGCCTGTTTGTATTAAATTACATTAATTCTTTTAATTGTTTTTCTAAATCGTTGACAGCTTGTTCAGCATCTTTTTGTTGGTTGATTACGTTGTATGTTTCATTCCAAATTATTCTTGATACTTCTGGATAAATTGGTGTAACTGGTCTTGGTTCTGCATTAATAAATACATCATAAAGATCTACCATGAATGGGATTTCTTTAGCTAATTCTTCTGTTTGGTATACTGATTCTCTTGTTGGATTTTGTCCAGCAACTATAGCTTTTTTTAATTGTTGTTCTGGTGAAGTCAAAAATTTAACAAATTTTTTAGCAGCTTCTAATTGAGCGCTTGAAGCATTTCCATTTATAGCTAAATTCCATCCACCTAATGTTGCTGAATGTCTTCCTCCTTCAATGTCACCTTTAGGAAGTGGAGCAATTCCAACCTTTCCAGCTGTAGGTGATGATGGATCTTGAATTAAAGGCCATGCATAAGGCCAGTTTCTCATAAATACAGCATCTCCATTTTGGAATAATCTTCTTGCTTCTTCTTCCATATATGTTGTAACACCTTTTCTTGTAGTACCTTCTTCAACTAATTTGTCCATCATTTCTAATGCTTGAATAGCTCTTTCTTTGTATTCTTCATTACCTATTACAACTTCTCCATTTTCTATGATCATACCACCATATGAATGTATAAATTCCATAACATTACATGTTAAACCTTCGTAAGAAGTTCCTTGCCAGATAAATCCATCGATTCCTTCTTTTTCAGAAATTTCTTTACCTATTTCATTTAATTCTTCCCATGTTTCTGGTACATCATATCCATATTTGTCTAATAAGTCTTTTCTGTAATATAATAAACCAGCATCTGTAAACCATGGTATTGCAACAATTTTATTGTTGTAGGTAACTGATTTAACTGTACCTGGTAAAAATTTGTCTAATTCAAAATAGTCATAGTCATCTGTTAAATCAGCGACAAATGGTTCAAATTCTGCTGGCCAAATAACATCGACCATTAAAATTGTTGGATCAGGTGTTCCCGATGCCAAATATGTAACATAAAGGTCATGCCTTGATGTTGAACTGTTTGGCATTGGTAATACTTTTACTGTTATGTCTGGATTTTCCTTGTGAAATTGTTCTACTTGTTGATAAAGCAATTCTAATTCTTTACCAACTGCACCAGCTGCAATTGAAACTTCAATTGAGAATGCACTTACCACAAAAACAACTGCTAATAAAAGCACTAAGGCTTTTTTCATAGTTGAAACACCTCCCTGAGTATTGTGTTGATTTATTTTCATTCAACAGTACTATTATAAATATTGTTACAGAGTATTAAAAACGTTACTTAGTTTGATGAATTACAAATAATGCCGATTATTGTTTATTATTCTCTATTATTTAACGATTTTGCAGTTTATCTAATAAAATTTTTTTTGATATAATTGAAATTGAAAGAAATAATTTTTCTTATAAGTGAGGAGATAAATATGTTTGACTTCATTTCTTTTGGAGAAATTCTTATAGATATGATTTCTACAGATTATGTGAACGGATTAAAAAATTCAAATGTTTTTGAAAAACACTTTGGGGGTTCTCCTGCAAATATAGCAATGAATATATCTTCTCAAGGTTTTTCAACTTCTGTCATTTCAAAAATAGGTAACGATCCTTTTGGAGATTACATATTAAGTAGAATGAAAAAATCAAAGGTAAACACTGATTTTATTAAAATAGACGATGATTATAATACTGATATCGTTTTTGTTCTTAAATCACAGTTTTCACCAGAATTTTATCCTTACAGATCATCATCTTTGAATCTTGAAGTGAATGATGAAGCAATTGAAGCTGTTAAAAATGCAAAAATATTTCATTTCTCAACATGGTCTTTATCATCTGATAATAATCTTGAAATACTTCTTAAACTTTTAAAAGTTGCAAAAGAAAATGATACTTATGTTGGTTTCGACCCAAATTACCGTAAAATTCTTTGGCATTCATCTATAGACATTCAAAACGCCATGAAGATAATTTTGCCTTACTGTGATTTGGTAAAACCTTCTGATGATGACGCGAAATATATTTTCGGAGAAAGGTCTATAGACAAATACATAGAAATATTCCATGAGTTGGGGGCTAAAAACGTCATTTTGACGCTTGGAAAAGATGGTTCAATAGTATCAAGCGGAGAAGAAAAAAGGTCTCAACCGAGCTTTGCAAAAGAGGTAGTTGATACAACCGGAGCTGGAGACGCTTTTTGGTCTGGTACTTATATAGGTTTCATAGAAAATTTTGATATATTCAACGCTGCAAAACTTGGAAATGCCTTTTCTGCTGAAAATTTGAAAAAAGTTGGAGCTGTTTTAAGGCTTAAAAATTATCACGATTTGATAGACAAATATATTCAAAAAGGAGGGTGATTATGAAAGTAGGATTTTTAAATCCCCAGGGTAATTTTGACAACGAAGACTCTTATCTGACTGAACATCCCGATTTTGGTGGTCAGTTAATATATGTAAAGGAACTGGCAAAATCTCTCTCCAAATTGGGCGTTCAAGTGGATATTATAACGAGGCAAATCAAAGACAAAGAATGGCCGGAATTTGAAGATAAATTGGCATATTATGAAGGGTTTGAAAACGTAAGGATTGTAAGAATACCTTTTGGTGGAGACAAATTTATAAACAAAGAGAACTTGTGGTATCACATTGATGAATTCACTGACAACATAATCAAATTTTATGATAAAGAAGGGTTACCAGACTATTTTACAACTCATTATGCAGACGGAGGTTATTCTGGTTATCTCCTAAAAAAGAAAACTGGAATCCCTTTCACGTTCACAGGGCATTCTCTTGGTGCACAAAAGATGGATAAGATGAAGATTGACACGGATAATTTTCTCAAGTATGACAAAACATATCATTTCAGCAAGAGAATTGCTGCTGAGAGGATTTCCATGAAATATAGCACAAAAATTATCACATCAACCGATCAGGAGAGAAAAGAACAATATTCACACAGTTTATATTCCAGGGCTATAGATGCCAACAAATTAGATAAATTTGAGATTATTCCACCAGGTGTGAACATAGATATTTTTAACGATAAAGATAAAATAAAAGACAGTACAAAAAGGTACATAGATGATATAGTGGGCGATAATACTAAACCTTTTATTATATTATCCAGCAGACTGGATGCAAAGAAAAACCATATAGCCATGATAAAAGCCTATGCCGGAAATGAAGAGCTACAGAAGAGGGCTAATTTAGGATTTTTCTTGAGAAATATAAAAGATCCCTATAACCTGGAAAAAATACCTGAAAAAGAAAGAGAAATATTAAAACCAATCATAAAAATCATTAAAGAAAAGAATCTTGAAGATAAAATATTTTTCTTTGATTTCAGATCTCAAAAAGAGTTGGCAGATGCTTACAGATATTTCAGTGGTTTGAACTCTGTTTTTTCTTTGACGGCATTTTATGAACCTTTTGGCCTTGCTCCTATAGAAGCTGCTGCATGCGGTCTTGCAATTGTAGCAACGAAAAATGGTGGGCCCGCTGAAATTTTCAACGAGGAAACTGGAGTTTTAGTGGATCCAGAAAACGAAAGAGATATTGCAAAAGGCTGTTTAAACGCTTTGGATAATATTGAAATTTTGAAATTGAACGTTAAAAAATTAGTCTACGACAAGTACACATGGGATAAAACTGCTGAAAAGTATTACGAAGTTTTGAAAAGCATGAAAGATGTGGACAAAGAGATAAAAGAAGAAAAATTGGATGCAAAAAAGGTTATTATAGAATATTTATCAAAAAAATAGATGGCATTTGCCATCTATTTTTTAAAAGTTAAACGATCCACCTAAATGAATCTTATTTTTAAAAATATCGTCATCTTGATCGTAATACTCTATGTATGAAATCTTCATACCTGGCATGAAGAAATAGGAAAATTCATATTCAAATTCTGTTTCTTCATCAAACAAGTCTTCAAAAACTTCAACAAAATCTAAAGAATCTAAATTTCTTCTATAATATCCGTACAACTCAAAAGGATACTCTGAAAAAGGAGAGTTTATTCTTAAATCACCAAATAGTTCTTGGTTTGAAATAGAACTAAAATCAAAAGTCATGTCATATGAATATCTTGCATTAAGTGCTATTAAATCTGTATATTCGAAAACCAAATCATACAACCCTCCAAGACTTGATTCTGTTTTACTTAACAATTGTTCATGTTTGCTTACATTAGTTGTTTGCCCAATGTATTCATAGTCTTCATCTACATACGAAAGAACTGCGTGTGGAGAAATATATATCACAGGTAAAGCTCTGAAAGAAAAATATTCACTGTTGAATCCTCCACCTGCTCCCATTAAAAATCCTGATTCTGCATCAAAATCTACAGAAGTTGCAGCTGGAGATGTGAAAATATAACCACTTTCTACTCCTGCAAACAAGCCACCTAAATCTTTGTATATCCCAATGTTGGCGACCAAATCATTTTTCCATTCGGAGTAAAGCTGGTTGGTTCCAACCATTACACTGAGATCAATTCCGCTTATGTTGAGCGCACCTTCCAAAAAAGAAAATTTAGATTGGTTCCCTATTTCAAACGGACTCAATTTGTATATTTCAAAAGGTATATGCCCAGAAATGTAAGCTGTATCATAACTTCCCAATCTTATATCAACAGCCTTTGTCATAGGTTTGGTATATCTGTACATGACAGTTCCCATACCAAAGGAATATCTTGGCATGTAACCATATCTAAACCCAAAGTTATTGAAATCAAATTCAACAAGATTTATGTTGAATGCATTTATCAAATTAGTGCTATCTTCTGTATTTTCATATCTTGGCTTACCATAATAAAAAGTTCCACCTATTTCACTCTGATAAGCCTCAAAACCAACACCTATTTTGACTGTATCGAATTCAAAAATTGGAGTGACAGAATAAAAAAGATTTTCTTCTTCTTCTGTTTCTATCGTTGTGAATATTGGGACTACTGTAAGCCCAAAAGAAAATGATAAAACAAAAACACTTAACAGCCCTATTAAAACTATAATTTTTTTCATATTTCTTCCTCCTCTTTTCTTAAGTCTTTAGCTGCTTTTTCGGGTGAAACAGTGTTAATATAAAACCCTGTCCCCCATTCAAATCCAGCAATATTAGTTAACCTCGGTATAATTTCAAAATGCCAGTGATAAAACTCATTGGTGTCTTCGGCAAACGGTGCTGTGTGCAAAACAACGTTAAACGGGGGATCTTTTAAAACCCTTTTAAACCTTCTGAAAAGGTTGTAAAAAACTCCAGCCAGTTCAGTTATTAGTTCATCGTCTTTTTCAAGTTCTCCAAAATTATCGCTGTGGAACTTTGGAATTATTGAAGACTCATAAGGGAACCTCGAAGCATATGGAACATAAGTCAAAAAATTCTCCGTTTGAAAAACAACTCTTTCTTCTTCGTCAATTTCTTGTCTTATAATATCACAAAATACGCATCTATCTCTAAAATTATAATAATCTTTGGCTCCTTCAAGCTCATCCAAAATTGTCATTGGGATGATTGGAGTGGCTATAAGCTGGGAATGTGGATGCTTTAAAGAAGCTCCAGCCCTTTTCCCTTTATTCTTAAATATCTGTATATATTTTATATTTTTATCCTTTTTAATTTCGTTGAATCTTTTTACATATGCCCAAATAACTTCTTTTAACTGTTTTTTAGACATTTCTGAAAAATTTGTGTTGTGTTCTGGAGTTTCAACAATAACCTCGTGGTAGCCATACCCAGTCATTTTATCATACATTCCATGAGGTTCTTTATTTAATTCTTTCCCATTTAGTGCAGGAAATTTATTTGGTACAACTCTAACCCACCAACCAGAAGAATCTGGCTTTGTTCCTTCATTTCTGAAAGCCAAAACTTCTTGTGGGGTTGATTCTTCATTTCCGTAATCAAATGGGCAATAAGTCTCTTTCTCTTCTTCTTTATAGCTATAATCATTTGGTCTTTTACCTCTATCTAAAGCTAAAATAACCCACCTTTTAGTTATCGGATCTTTTCTTAGCTCGTTCAATATTGAGCACCTCGTTTTTTTGTTAAAGCCATTTTGTATAGATCTCTATATTGGCTAGCTGTTGATTCCATAGAAAAATTTTTCCCCATACAGTTGTTAAACAATATTTCCCATTTTTCTGGTTTCATCTTATAATAATAAGTAGCTTTTAAAACAGCTTTTAGAAGTTTACAACTCTCATATTCAAAAAAACCGAATCCATTTCCTTTTTCAGTTTTTTCATCAAATTCTACAACAGTATCTGAAAGACCGCCCGTATATCTAACTACTGGTACTGTTCCATACCTCATAGAGAACATCTGTCCCAACCCACAAGGTTCATATTTGGAAGGCATTAAAAATATATCGGATCCTGCATAGATCTTTTGTGCGAGATCAACATCGAATTTTAAGTTTGCAGACGCTCTCCCAGGGTATTTTTCTTCAATTTCTTCAAAATATTTCTCATATTTTTTGTCACCTGTGCCTAAAACAACGAAATTAACATCCAACATCATCACATAATCCATGATATCAAATATCAAATCCAACCCTTTTTGGTCGTATAGTCTACTAATTAAAGAAATGACTGGTCTATCTCTTTTCTTTTCCAAATTGAGATATTCCTGCAACTTCAATTTATTTTTTACCTTATCTTTATAATTGTGAATGTGATTGAAAATTCTGTCATCATTTTTAGGATCGTTTTCTGAATAATCGATTCCGTTCAAAATCCCATACAAATTATCCGACCTGATTCTTAATACTCCATCCAATTTTTCTCCCATTTCTGGAGATTGTATCTCTTCAGCATATGTTTTACTAACTGTGTTTATTATATCTGAATAAAGTATAGCACCTTTTAAAAAATTGATATCTCCAAAAAATTCCAAAGCATCAGTGTTGTATAAATATCCTGGTAAATTTGCTAAGTCGAGTACATCTTTACCAAAAATTCCCTGATATCCTAAATTATGTATAGTCAATACTGTAGAAATTTTTGAAAGTGTTGGATCAGAGATATAGTTATGCCTCATATAAACAGGTATCAAAGATGTTTGCCAATCATTTATGTTTATAACCTCTACATCGTTTTTAACTTCTCTGATAAACGTCAAAACAGCATCTGAAAAATAAGTGCTTCCCAAAGCTAATTTGCTATCCTCATAAACTTCTTCAGTGTTAAAAACCTCACTCTCTATAAAATAAATGGGAACATCTGAATTTGGTAAATTGCTTTTTAAAACGTTAAAAGGCTCTTTGAAATTATGAGTTATTGGATAATATTCTTCTACAACTTTTTCAAAAATTTTTGTATCATAATTTTTTTTAATCCTTTTATGTAAAGGCATGATAACGAAAACATCTTCTCCAATTTTTTTCAAATATTTTGGAAGAGCACCAGCTATATCAGCAAGCCCACCAACTTTTGCAAACGGAGCAACTTCATAAGAAACATAAGCAATTTTCATAATAATCCCTCCAATAAATTTATTTATCTATTCTGTAAGGGCTGTCATGCGTAAAAATAATATAATCTGATTTATCGTAATATTCTTTTACAATCTCAGCTACTTTATCAGTTCTTAGCCCTCTCAATACGTCATACAACTCTATTCTTGTCATGCAAATATCTCCAGGGAAAAATACTTTCCCCATATTATCTGTTTCAACAAAAAAAGAACAATGTTCAGAAGAATGGTAAGGAGTGTATATAACATCTATACAATCAAAAAGTCTGTCTCCATCTTTAATCAATATGTCTCTTTTACTAACCTGATCATACATCTCTTGGTAAGCTTGTCCAGAAAAAATACCGAAATTAGAATAAGGTTTATTTCTGTATTTTTCATGAACATACACAGAAGCATTCTTAAAAAACTTAGAATTTGCTGCATGGTCCAAATGAAAATGTGTTAACAAAACTTCAGTTATTTCTTCAGGCTTTAAATTTCTTTCGTTGAACTGTTCTTCTAAAAATCTCATTGAACCTTCATGACTTGGATCTATCAATATTTTATGACTTTCATCATATAGCATCGCAACTGTAGAATAACTTCCTTGAACCCTCTCTGGAATCCAAATAGTACTTCCAGGTAAAATTACATCTAATTTCAATATTACTCCTCCTTTAAAAATCCCATATTGAGGCTTCTTCTTCAAAAATTGCTTCATAATCTATACCGTTTTTATCAAAAAGGTCTGAAACAAAGCTAACGTCTTTTATGTTTATTTTTAAAGTGATTATTCTCTTATCTTTTTTTATTTTATGAGTCATTAAAGACAATATATTAATATTTTCTTTGGAAATAATATCTAACAATTTTTTCAACTCACCAGGTACGTCATCTCTTACAAGCATTATCTTTGTTCCATCTTCTTCCATAGAAGATAAACCTCTAAACGCTTTAACTATTTCATAAAACCCAAATATACCTACTGGATACATTTCATGATCTACAACAGGAAATATCTTTACTCTGTTTTCAAGCATCATTAACATCGCGTCTTCAATCAAATCATCATTATATAAAAAAATATCTACAGGATCTAAAATTTCATAAATTTCTTTGTTACCTTCAAAATTGTTTAAAAATTCAATGTCTTCATATCTAATAATGTTATACAAAGTATTATCATGCCTGAGTATGACAACACACTCTTTGTTTTCATGTATCAATTCTAATACATCTTTAACATGTTTGTTCAAATATATATATTCAAAATTTTTATTAAACCAGTTTTTAACGTACATATTTTCACCTCTTCAGGTTATTTTTAACTAAATTATACATGAAATAGATTAAATTATAAAGTGGTTGATATTATAGCATTAAAAAAAGGTAGCGTATAAACGCTACCTTGTCTATTCTTTTTACATATTTTTTAGTTTCTCTTCAATATCATTTAATTCTTGGTTGATTTCTTTCCATTCTGCCTCTAAAAATTCATCGTGTTCATAAGGCCCCATATATTTTGCAATAGCATTCTTTTCAATTTCAAGAACTCTTTTTCTTTTTTCTAAATCTTCTTTTGTTTTTAATTCAGCCATACATAACCCCCCCAATTCGTATATTTTTTAACTATACCTTAACCAAATTATACCAAACGTTACATTGATAGTCAAGAAAAGATTTATTGGAAATTGTTTCACAAACCGCAAAAAGCAGCACCCCTCATTAAGAGGGGCCCAGTTTACTAACAACGATTTTTCTGAAAGAAAAATCTTAACAACTATCAACAAATGATGGTATATAAAGAAAAAGAGTCAACCTTGTGGGTTGACTCTTGAAGTATTGAAGGGGCGAAACCTACTCTTGCACACAATAAGTGTACTACCATCGGCATGAGTTGGCTTAACGGCCAGGTTCGGAATGGATCTGGGTGTGTCCCATCTCATTATCCTCACCCCTAATAACTAACTCACTAGTGCATAATTGTCCAAAGCCTCGGGCTATTAGTATCGCTCAGCTCAATACATCACTGCACTTACACTTGCGACCTATCAATGTCCTGTTCTCGAACTGCCCTTAACTCTTTCGAGCGGGAAATCTTATCTCGAGGTCCGCTTCCCGCTT
>NZ_FMYV01000015.1 GCF_900102615.1 Geotoga petraea
TAAAAGCCTAAACACCCCTGTGCTGCGCACGTCCCCTCTAACACATTTAGAGGGGAATTAAAGGCTAAGTCCATGGGTTGGAAGATGGAAGTAAAAAATCGTTGTTAAACTACTAAAAAAGATAAAAAACTCCTACTAACAACTATATAAAATTGTTAATTTTTTATAAAAGAGGTGTTTATTATGTTTAGAAGAGTTTTGGGTAGATCTGGTTTAGAAGTTTCTGTAGTTGGGTTTGGTGGAATTATAGTTAAGGACGAAACAACAGAAAACGCTGCAAAATATGTTGAAGAAGCAATTAATAGAGGTGTGAATTATTTTGATGTAGCTCCAAGTTATGGTAATGCTGAAGATATGCTTGGCCCCGCTTTGGAACCTTTTAGAAAAGATGTCGTTTTATCTTGTAAAACAGATGCTTTGGAAAAAGATGAATGTTGGAGAGATATCGAAACTTCTTTGAAAAAATTGAAGACAAATTATTTTGACCTTTATCAATTCCATTCTATTGTTTCAAAAGAAGAAGTCGACAAGATCTTTTCAGCTGGTGGTGCTATGGAGGCAGTTTTAGAAGCCAAAGAAAAGAATATGATCAACAATATCGGCTTTTCAGCCCATACAGAGGAAGCTGCTTTTGAATTGATCAAAAGATTTGATTTTGACACTATTATGTTTCCAGTTAACTGGGCTTCCTGGTTAAAAGAGGGTTTTGGTAATTCGGTTTTAGACCTTGCTAAAAAGAAAAATATGGGTATAATAGCACTAAAGGCTCTTGCAAAGAGAAAATGGAAAAAAGGCGAAGAAAGGAACTGGTCAAAGCCTTGGTATAAACCTGTGGAAAATTATGAAGAAGCAAAACTTGGATTGAGGTTTACTCTTAGTAAAGGGGTAGATACGGCAGTTTCTCCAGGTCATATGGAATTATTAAGATGGGCTTGTGATGCTGCAGATGAATATGAGCCACTTTCAAAAACAGAAGAAGATTATTTAAGAGAAAAAGCAAAAAATCTGGAAAACGATACTGTTTTTCCTCACCCAGATGCTTGATATTAAAAAAAATAAACTCTCGCTTTATGCGAGAGTTTTTTGATATAATTTAATAGATAGTTATAAAAAGGGGGAGCATTAATGGATATAAAAATTTTGGGTCATAGGGGATACAGAGCAAAATTTCCAGAAAACACAATTCTTTCTTTTATTAAAGCTCTTGAAAACGGAGCAGACGGCATAGAGTTCGATGCAAGGTTGACAAAAGATGGAGTTGTAATAATCCATCACGATGACTTTTTTAAGGACAGAGAAGGCAAAGAAATCAAAATAAACACTTTATCTTTTGATGAGTTAAGAAAATTTAACCCTTCTATTCCCAGGCTTCAAGAGGTTTTGGAAGAGTTACCAAGGGATACTTATTATAATTTGGAGATCAAAGAAAAAGAAGCATCTGTTAAATCTTATGAGTTAATGAAGAATTTTGGTGTTTTGGACAACACTCTTTTTTCTTCTTTTGACGTGGAAGCCTTAAAAAAGATAAGAAAAATGGATAAAGAAGCGAAAATAGGCCTTTTGGTTGATTATGAGTCTCTTAAAAATATAGATGATATACATGAAGAGTTAAACTTATACTCGGTTAACTTATATATTGATAAGATAGTTGAATTTGGTGTAGACTATGCCTCCAAGTTCATAGGAAATTGGAAATCTCACGGTATGAAAATATTTTTATGGACAGTTAATAGTGTGGAACATTTGAGGCTGATGAAAGGGTACTATGATGGTGTTATAACAGACAAAGTGGAAGAAGTAGTAGAATACTTACGTTAGGGGGATGAAAGATGAAATTTAATGGCTGGAAGCTTTTTGTTTTGGGTTTAGGTTTTTTTGGGGTCAGCATAATTTGGCCTCTTTATAATGCTTATGTTCCAATATTTTTGAAAGATTTCAATTTATCGTCTTTTTGGGTTGGAACTGTTATGACTTTTGACAATATTTTTGCTATATTGATGCTCCCTGTTATTGGTGCTATGTCTGACCAAACAAGAACAAGGTTTGGAAGGCGTAAACCTTATATAATGTTTGGAGCACCATTGGCGGCTGTATTTTTCATTTTGATTCCAATAGTAAAAGATTTTGCGATGTTACCGTTGTTGATGTTAGTGATTGTTTTTATGAATTTTTTTATGGCAATTTTTAGATCACCTGTAGTAGCTTTAATGCCAGATGTTACCCCATCTAAATTCAGAAGTCAGGCTAATGGGGTTATAAATTTCATGGGTGGACTCGGGGCGTTGTTGGCATTTTTTGCTGGAAAACCATTGTACGACGCAAATCAAAATTATCCGTTTTTAGCTGGTGCGTTGATAATGCTTGCGGCAGTTATGGTGTTATTAACTTTCATAAAAGAAGATAAAAAATATACAATAAAAGAAACAGCAATAGAAAAGAAATCAGGGTTTATTAAGAATGGTTTAGTAGAATTGATGGGGAATTTGAAAGACGCTTTTACAAATAAAGAAAAGTCTTTGTTATTTATGCTTTTGTCTATTTTGTTTTGGTTTATAGGTTTCAACGCTATAGAGACATTTTTTACAACTTATGCCAAATTTCATGTTGGAATTCCGGAGAGTACAGGAGCCCTTATTATGGGTGTTTTTTCTTTGGTTTTTATGGTTTTCGCCATTCCAGCGGGATTTATTGGGGCCAAAGTTGGGCGTAAAAAAACTATTTTTTCTGGTATTTTTCTTTTGAGCTTTATTATTTTGTTGACATATATTTTGGGAAATTCTTCTCTTTTGGAAGAGCCAACAAAATTTAGAAATATTCTTTTTGTTTTGTTTGCATTTGGAGGTATGGGTTGGTCGTTGATTAATGTGAACTCTCTTCCAATGGTAGTTGACATGACGACAAATGAAAAATCCGGTGGATATACTGGATTGTACTACTTTTTCTCTATGGCAGCTAATATTTTTGCGCCACCTTTAGCTGGATTGTTTATGGACATAATTGATTATAATGTATTGATGGTTTTTTCTTTGTTTTTCTTTGTTTTAGCTTCTATCACTTTGATTTTCGTGAAAAGAGGAGAAACACAAGAGCAAGAATAGAAAAAGCAAATTAGCGATTTGGCAGATTAGCGAGTTAGTGATATGCTTGCTTTGCAAGCGGTGAATAGAAATCATAGATTTCTGTTGGATGATAGATTTTGAAAGTTGTAGGTAAAAACAAGTATTAAAATTTTTACAGCTATCATGTCGAAGCTGTCTAATAATTTGCAGTTTATTTTATGAAGAAGGAGTAAAATATGGAACCAATTTTATTGAAGTCAATTTCTAAAAAGTTTAGGAAACCACTTTTAAAATTGAATATTTTTTTGATCAATGACACAGAAGTAAAAGAAACTCTTTTTTCCAGCAACACAAGATTTTTTGTGTTTTTTAGATGGATGAATTTATTTTTTTCTTTTGTGGCATTGGTCCCAGTTATTGCTTCAATTGTTAATTTTAATCTACCTCATTTCTTAGGTTATTTGCTCTCATTTTTATTAATTGATTTCATATGGGTTTTTGAATGGGTAACTAAATCAACGATTTTTGAAGAAATCAGGTTTTTTTCAATTATGCAGATCACTCTTCACAGTTTTTTTGGAGTGTGGTTAAGGTTTTACGATAATTACCCAATTTTTGACGACATTCTCCATATTACTGGTGGAATGTGGCTTGTTAGTTTTTTATTTCCGCTTGTATTGGGTTCTGAATTAGTTTGGTCAAGAAATATTTCCAGAACACTCTTGTTCAAAATATTCATATATATGTTTTCTATAGTAGCTATGATGGGGGTTTTTTGGGAGATAGGAGAGTTCGCATCAGATTTAATTTTTAGTGGTTATGAAGGGTATAGATTTGCTCAAGAAGGGCTTATTGATACTATGAGTGATCTTATAGAAAATCAAATCGGGGCTGTTATTGGGTTATTTCTTTTTTGGAAAACTTTAAATAAATTGAATAAGAATAGGGATATTTACAATCTTTTAGAAAAGATCAGCTTGGCTTTAAGAAGGTTTTTTCAACAATAAGAGGGTTTTACCCCCCAACATCCGACTTTCAACTAAATATATTTAACATCTAATGTTAAAAGATGTATAATTATTCATGAGACTAACTAATTTTTAAAGGGGGTTGGAATATGCCAAACTGGGATTTGACATTTTTTTACAGTTCTGAAAAAGATGAGAAAATAAAAAAGGATTTAGAAGAATTTATAAATGGTTGTAAGAATCTGAGAGAAGATTATTATGATGCCTTAGCAGATAAAAATCTTTCACCAGAAAAGTTAAGAAAATTTTTTGAAGATTCAGAAGATGTTGAAAAGAAAGGTTACTATGCTGCTCAATATGCCCATTTAAATTATGCTCGAAATACTATGAACCAAGAAGCTCAAAAACTTATGTCCATGGTCGAAGACTATGAAACCAGTGCTTCTATCATCACATCTTTTTGGAAACCAAGACTTCTCAAATTGTCTGAAAGTAAGCTAATAGATTTGAGAGATTCAGATGAGCTCAAAGAATATAAACATGTAATGGAAAAACTCATAGAATCAAAAGAACATGTTCTTTCAGAAGAAGCTGAAAAAGTCATCTCAGCACTTTCAAGTTCTTCAAGAGAGGCTTTTGCAGAATTATATGAAAGACAAACTTCTTCTTACGAGTTTGAAATAATAATTGATGGCCAGGTTAAAACTCTAACAGGGCCACAAGTTCGAGCTTTAAGGCATGACACTGATTCAGACCTTAGAAAAAGAGCTATGAAAAAATTTTTCAAAAGATATGAAGAAGATAAGATAATCCTTGAAAAATCTTATAATTCTATAGTAAAACACTACGATACAGAAAGCAGACTTAGAAATTTCGAAAGACCTATTTCTATGAGAAATTTGGATAACGAAGTGGAAGACGATATCATAGATACCGTGATCAAAGTTACCACAGAAAGAACTCCTTTAGTTCACAAATACTACAAGTTTAAAGAAAAATACCTTGGAGAAAAATTAACTCTTGCGGATATTTACGCACCACTAAATCCAGTAAAAAAAGAGTACTCTTTTGACCAAGCAAAAGAAATAGTTTTAGATGCTTATTACGAATTCGACGAAGAAATAGGGGATATTGTCAAGAGTTTCTTTGATGAGAACAGAATTGATTCCGAAATAAGAAAAGGTAAAAGGGGAGGGGCATTTTGCTCTTACGCTTTTCCAAACTACAAACCTTTTGTTTTGTTGAATTACAATGGAAATATGGGAGATGTTATGACTCTTGCACACGAATTGGGGCATGGAGTTCACGGGACACTTTCTTCAGAGCAGAATATATGGAACTACCACACCCCTTTGACAATGGCAGAAGTTGCTTCTGTTTTTGGTGAAATGCTTGTTATGGACAAGGTTTTACCCACGTTGAATGAGGAAGACAAAAAGGCTTTCATAGCTTCTAAAACTGAAGAGATGTTTGCAACTATGTTCAGGCAAAATATGTTTGCGAGATTTGAAGTTCAATCTCATGATATGATTGCAGACAAAGGTGTTGCAACATGGGAAGAATTATCGGAACTTTACAACAAAGAACTCAAAATCATGTTTGGTGATTCTGTGGAAATACCAGAAGAATACAACTACGAGTGGGCAGGAATTCCACATATTTTCAGTGTGCCATTTTATGTTTACGCTTACAACTTTGCCAATCTTTTAGTCATTGCGCTATATGAAATGTATAAAGAGGAGGGAAAAGATTTTATTCCTAAATACAAGAAACTGTTGAGAAGCGGGGGAAACAAAAGGCCAGAAGAATTGTTGGAAGAAGTAGGTATAAATATAAAAGAAGAAAGCTTCTGGGGTAAAGGTTTTGATTATCTCGAGAGAGAATTTCTAAACAAACTAATATAAAACGTTAATAAATTAGAATCAGCTTGCATAATGCAAGCTGATTTTTTGTTTATTTTTCTATTATTATATATGGGACAAACAAATCTTCATATCGAAATTGGCCACCGGTACCTTCGCCTTCTTCTGTTTCGTGTATCCCACTGTCAGAAGTTATTATTATATTTCCCGGCCAAATATCTGATATTTGTGATATATAGTTATCTAAATTTTTCAAAGTTTTTAAAGCTTCATCTGAATTAGGACCAAAAGCTAATGCATTTTTTTCATAATCAGTGAAATTTGAAACTATTAGAGAGTTGTTGTTAGAAATTATTTCCTCGATTTTTAAAAAAGTGTCGTCATCATAAAAATAGTCATTGTTTGCATCTTCAACTTTGATATACTCTAAGTTTTCGTTTTCAATATATTTAAAATTAGATATGTATATGGATTCGTTGTTAATTGATCTCATTTGGTTAAACAAGTTTTCACCTTCATAGTTAAACATTTCTTTTAAAGCATTTTCTGTAGTTGGCTCATAAGCTGTTAGAGAACGGTTTGCTATTGTTTGTGTTTGCAAAAATGGGATATCTCCATTGTTGTAGGCGTTAACATATTGATAATAACCCAACCCGTTGATTATAATTATCAACACTTGCTCATCCTTTTTTAAATAATGCATGGAATCTAAATAAACATCGTTTATGTTATAAACAGGGGTATTAACTATGATGCCTTTTAAATCTTCCAAAACAATTCTTCCATTTTTATCTATCAAATTGAAAACGTTCCCTGCTATTTCTATGAAACCATCTTCATAAGTGACTTTTTCTCCGCCACGGTTAACTAATGTAGTTCTTATCTGTGGGAATTCCAAGAATTCGTTTAAATCAATTATTTTCTTTTTGTTGTAATGAATTTCTTGAAAAACTTCTTCTTGATTAGAAATAGCAACGCTGTTTGATTTGAAACTGGATATTTTGTAGTTACTTATGCTAAAATCTGAAGGCATTAAATTGACTATATTTGTTTCTGGATCAATTATATTTAAACCAATATCCCAATCTTCATGAAGATTTACCAAATATATGTTTCCTATATTTTCCAAGAGCAAGTTCCCCGAAGAATCAAAAAGAGTAAAATTTTCTTCGTTTTCAGTTAAGAAGTAATTTTCTATATTTACCAGTTTAGTTTCTATTACCTTGTCTTCACCTGAAATTTGTATTTTGTAATTATTTTCTGAAGTTATGCCTATAGAATCAAAAACAGTTTTTAAATCAACTGTTTTTATGATGTTTCCATTGAACTGAACATCTGAGTTGTACAGCTTATTTAGGTTTCCTATCTTATATTCTTCGTCCAAATCTCCAGAAACGACGAGTTTTGTGGAGTTTATTTCCATTAAAGTTGAATCGTCTGTGTTCCTCAAAATATAAAATGAAGATATTGCAAATATTATTAATAAGATAAATAAAGAAATATATAATTTTTTGCCCACCTGAAATCACACCCTTAAGTTTAGTTAACTAATCATATTTATTATTATACCAAAATCTTAAAATAAAATAAATAAAAAAGTGGAAGACCAATTAAGGTCTTCCAATAAATTATTGAGGGGCTTACTATTGTTACTCGCTAATACCTTTCATAATTAATATATCATTTGATATGTAAATGAACTGTTAACTTTGTATCATGATTAAAATATACAGGTAAACATTGTGTGTAAAAATATTTTCTAAAAATATTTAACAGAATCTTATAAAAAAGAATTATTTTATGTTATAATTTTAATAGTAAATCAGTTATCTGATTTATATTTTTTAAGGTGTTTGAAAACGCTTCCAAAATTATAACTTTATCAGGGAGAGGTGAAAAAAGTGATTAAGACAAGTAGTTTATTAACAAAAGGGTTAGTTGTCTTTTTGATGGTTGCAATTGTTGGATTTTTTGGTACTTCTGTATTTGCAGCTAACGAGGAAATTCCCGAAAATACTATGAGAATCCATTATCAGAGGGATAATGGTGATTATGAAAACTGGGGACTATGGATATGGAATGACACAACATGGTCATCGGAATCTGGTTGGCCAGATGGAATGGAAATCACGGGCTACGATGACTATGGTGCTTATTGGGATGTTCCTTTAAAAGAAGGGGCAGCTAATTTAGGCTTTTTAATGGTTAATCAAGAAACGGAAACAAAAGATGGAGGAGACAAAGTTTTTAACTTCACTGTTCAAACTAATGAGCTATGGACAGAAGAAGGATCAGATGAAATAATGACAAGTGCTCCAGCAAATATTCCAGATAATACTTTGAGGGTTCACTACCAAAGGAAAAATGGTGATTATGAAAACTGGGGACTATGGATATGGAATGACACAACATGGTCATCGGAATCTGGTTGGCCAGATGGAATGGAAATCACGGGGTACGATGATTTTGGTGCTTATTGGGATGTTCCTTTAAAAGAAGGAGCAGCTAATTTGGGCTTTTTAATGGTTAATCAAAAAACACAGGTTAAAGATGGCGAAGAAGACAAAGGCTTTACTATGTTAGATGAATATAATCAAGTTTATGTTTTTGAAGGTGACAGCAAAGTATATATTTCAGAAAATAAAGATACAGCAACTGGTTTATTAAACGGAGAGATAGTTTCAAGAGACAAAGTTTTATTGAATTTCACATCTACACAAGAGCTTGATTCTGCAGAACTTAGAATCGAAGATTCAGAAGGTAAACGAGTTGACGTTGAATCAATCAACGTTGTCAGTGAAACATCTGCAGAGGTAGTTGCAAATTTGAACTTAGATAAAGTACCTTTAAAAGTAACTTATGGAAACAAAGAAGTAGATGTTTCCACTGGTTGGAGATTAATCGACAACATGTACAGCTATGATGGTGAATTGGGAGCAGACTATTTTGCTGGTGGAGTTACTTTAAGACTTTGGGCTCCAAAAGCTTCAAAAGTTGTAGCTCATTTTTACGATAAATACGATCAATCAAGGGAAATAGGTGCAATAGAGTTAGAATTCAATAAAAGAACTGGTGTATGGGAAAAATGGGTAAGTCCATATGACTTAGGTCTTTTAGATGTAAAAGGTTATTATTATCAATACGCTGTTACAAATAATGGAGTAACAAGAAGAGTTTTAGATCCATACGCAAAATCAATGGCTGCATTTACTGTTAACACCGCTGGACAAGGCGGGGAAGAATATGTTGTAAACGGAGAAACTGTTAACGACAATGTTGGTAAAGCCGCTATAGTAGAACCTAAGACTATTGGGCCAAAATTGGAATATGCAGATATCGAAGGATTCAACAAAAAAGAAGATGCAATAATATGGGAAATTCACATAAGAGACTTCACTTCAGACCCATCAATTGAGGGAGATTTGGACTCAAGATGGGGAACTTATAATGCTTTCAAAGATAAGTTAGAATATATTAAGAGCTTGGGAGTAACACACGTTCAAATATTGCCAGTTATGGCTTGGTATTATGGCGATGAAACAGCAATGGGAGAAAGGGAATTGGATTATTCAGCACAAAATAATTCTTACAACTGGGGATATGACCCTCATAATTATTTTTCACCAGACGGAGCTTATTCAGAAAATCCAGAAGATCCCGAAGCAAGAATAAGAGAGTTAAAATCAATGATAGATGCCATTCATGATGCTGGAATGGGAGTTATTTTAGACGTAGTTTATACTCACATGGCAAAAGCCAGCTTTTTAAATGATATTGTCCCAGGTTACTACTTCTTCCAAGATGCTAACGGAAACTTCGTTGGAGACTTTGGGAACAACTTAGCTACAACTCATAAAATGGCAGAAAAATTAATGATTGACTCAGTTAAATATTGGTTCAAAGAATACAAGATAGATGGTATGAGATGGGATATGATGGGAGATGCCACAGCAGATTCTGTTCAAAAAGCATATAATGAAGCTAAGAAATTAAACCCAAATGTTTTATTTGTTGGAGAAGGTTGGAGAACATTTAAAGGTCATGTTGAAAATCCTAATTTAGTTCCAGCTGATCAGGATTGGATGGACCAAACAAATGCTGTTGCAGTTTTCTCAGATGAAATGAGAAATGAAATGAAATCAGGGTTTGGTATAGAAGGACAACCAAGATTCATTACTGGTGGTGCAAGACCTATTGAATTGATTTTCAACAACATCATTGCAAAACCAACTAATGTAACAGAAGACGACCCTGGAGATATTTTACAATACATTGCAGCACACGATAACATGACTCTTCACGATGTTATAGCACAATCAATCAAGAAAGATCCAGATATTCATGAAGAAGAAATTCAAAAAAGAATTAGATTGGGTAATTCAGTAATTCTTACTTCACAAGGTATTTCTTTCTTACACGCTGGACAAGAATACGGAAGAACTAAACAGTGGAGAACAGAAGGACAACCAGAACAAAAATTCCACACTTTGGAAAATAGTGAAGGAGAATTGTTCGAATATCCATACTTCGTACATGATTCATACGATTCATCAGATGCTATAAACATGTTTGATTGGGGAAAAGTCACTGAAGAAGGAATGCACAAAGAAACAATGGAATTCACAAAAGGTTTAATAGCTTTGAGAAAATCAACTGATGCATTCAGACTTGGTACAGAAGAAATGGTTAAATCTAATGTTAAATTAATAGAGAGTGAAGATATTAAAGAAGAAGACCTTGTTATCGGATACCATGTGAAATCTACAGATGGAGAAGAATATGTCGTATTCATAAATGCCGATAGTAAGGAAAGAAAAGTTGAAACTGATATGAATTTAGCTTTTGGAACAATATTGGTAGACTCAGATGAAGCTGGAACAGAAGAAGTATCAGAGGTTTCTGGAGTTGCTATCAATGGAAACACGATTATTTTAGATGCATTAACTCCATCAGTAATAAAAATTAAATAATTTTAGATTAATTTTAATTTGGAGAGCGGTTGTAATTTGCCGCTCTTTTTTGTTATATTTTCACAATGGGGAAAAAGCTAAAAATTCAACTTATTTGATATTTTTTTGAGATTTTTAACTATAAACCTTTTTAAGTAGATTTTAAGGAAAAATTTGATTATGATATAATTTTATTTACAGTTAATTATGAGTAACATTAAAAAACATTTTAAGTAACTTAAAATTACTAAAAATTTGCTTAATATTATTTTTCTACAATAATGTCTGTTAAATCACTTAACAAGGTCTGTTAAATAACTTATTTAAAAGGGGGACTAAAAGTGAAAAAGATGATTGTTGTTTTATTGGTACTTGTTTCGATTATTGGTGTTTCTGTAAGAGTTGATTTTTGGCATGCCATGAGTGGTGAAAGAATAGAAATCATTCAAGGTATAGCAGATAGATTTATGGAAGAGCATCCGGACATAACAGTCGTACCCCAATACACAGGTAGTTACAATGAAACATTGAATAAATTAATTGCCGGTGTCAGATCAGGAACAGCCCCACACATCGTTCAAGTTTATGAAATCGGTACAAGACAAATGGTTGATGGGGGAATTATGCTACCTGTTCAAGATTTGATCGATCAAGATCCTGATTTTGATAGTGCTGTGTATCTTGATTCTGTGTTGAACTATTATAGAATGGATGGGAAATTGTATTCAATGCCTTTCAATTCTTCAAATGCTATTTTATTCTATAACAAAACTTTGTTTGAAGAAGCAGGTTTGGATCCAGATAAACCACCAAGAACTTTGGAAGAAGTTATGGAATATTCAAAGCAATTGCTCAAAAAAGATTCAAACGGAAATATAATCAGAACAGGTTTGACATGGCCAACTCATTCATGGATTTTCGAACAAATGCTTGCTGCAATGGATGCACCTTTAGTTAACAACGGAAATGGAAGAGAAGGTGTAGCAACAGAAGCAGTATTTAACCATGAAGCAGGAAGAGAAATTTTTGAATTCTATTATGAGATGACAAAAAATGATTTGATGTTAAATACTAAAAAAGAAGATTGGTCAGCAGCAAGACAAATTTTCTTATCTGGAAAAGCTGCAATGGTATTGTTCTCTACCTCAGATGTTACTTCTTTTACAGTTGAAGGCGCAAAAAATGGTTATGACATCGGAACAGCTTTCATTCCTACTCCAGCAGGTGCACCAGCAGGAGGAGCTATTATTGGTGGAGCCAGTTTGTGGATGGTTGATGGACATTCAGAAGAAGAAACAAGAGCTGCTTGGGAGTTTATGAAATTTGTGAATTCAAAAGAAGAACAAAAGAGATGGCATTTAGACACAGGGTACTTCCCTGTTAGAAAAGATGCTGTTGAGGAATTAATGTACGAAGGATTCTACTCAGAAAACCCAAACTATTTAACTGCTGTTATGCAATTATTGTTGTCGAAGCAAACGCCAAATACAAATGGTGCTGTTATGGGGGTATTCCCAGAAGCAAGAGATAGAATTGAAACAGCAATTCAACAGATGAATGCAGACAAAATGACTCCTGAAGAAGCATTAGAATGGGCTGAAAAAGAAATAACAAATTTAATAAAAGACTACAACGAATTATATAATTAAATGTATATTTTTAAAGGGGCGGTTAAGCCGCCCTTTTTTATAGGGGGTATGATAATTTATGCGAAAGTTTTTGCCTTATTTATTATTAATACCAACTTTTTTAGTTATAGGTATTTTTATATACTGGCCAGCAGGATTATCTTTTAGGTTGAGTTTATTTAGAACTTCGCCTTTTGGAAACAGAGAATTATATGTTGGATTAGAAAATTTTATTAGACTGTTTCAAAATCCAACTTACTTACAAGCAATGCTTACAACACTTATTTATGTTGGAATAACTGTTTTTTTCACTATATTGATTTCTTTTTTATTGGCCCAATTACTCAATCAAGACATTCCTGGAACAAGATGGTTTAGGCTATTTATTTTTGCACCATATGCAATTTCACCTGCTATTGCAGGAACGCTTTGGTCTTTTTTGCTTAATCCAGTTGTAGGCCATTTAAACTATTTTTTTAACTCTTTATTTGGTTTAAATGTTGACTTTTTGACCTCATCTCCATATGCACTAATAGCAGTTATGTTCGCTAGCATTTGGAAAATGGTCCCTTTTGCATTGATATTCTATATTGCCGGATTACAATCAATACCAGATTCATTGGTTGAAAGTTCATTTATAGATGGAGCTAATTTGTGGCAAAGAATGTGGAAGATAAAGTTTCCTCTCTTATCTCCAATAACTTTTTATCTTGTAATCATGACTATTACAAATGCTATGTTTAACTCGTTTGGTATTATTGACGTTATGACAAAAGGTGGTCCAACCGGGGATACAACAACTCTTATTTATAAATTATATTTAGATGCTTTCACCTATCAAAATACAGGTTCTGCAGCATCTCAAAGTATAATAATGTTTATTATCATGGGTGTAGTTACTTTCTTCTATTTTAAAAATGTTGAAAGTAAAGTACATTATCAATAAGGGGTTGTTTATATATGAAAATAAGTACTCGAAAGAAAACTAATTTAATAGTTTCAGAAATTCTTTTAATAGTTATTGCTATTGTAGTTATGTTACCAATAATATTGTCTTTTTCAATGAGTTTTATGACTCAAAGTGAGGTTTTTTCTTATCCTCCAAAACTATTTCCATCATCAATTAATTTTGATAATTATGTCACAGCTTTAAAAAGGGTTAAATTAGATAGATTACTTTTAAATTCAGCTTTAATAGGGCTGGGAATTACTGTTGGAAAATTGATTACTGGTACTCTTGCAGGATATGCCTTTGCAAATTTTGAATTCAAAGGTAAAAAAATATTATTTGGAGTTTTATTTATAACTTTATTTTTACCAGCAGAAACAGTTATGATTTTACCTTTATTCATGCTTATGCGGGATTTTGGTTGGGTTAACACTTACTGGGCCCTTATAATTCCGTTTACAGCTTCTGCTACGAATGCTTTTTTATTCAGACAACATTTTATGACAATACCAAAAGAATTAGAGGATGCATCTAAAATAGATGGTGCTACACCATTACAATATTTTTTCAAAGTTTTGATACCTTTGTCCAAACCTATGTTAGGTGGAGCAGCTCTGATTAACTTTGTTTATGCATGGAATATGTACTTATGGCCTCTCATAGTTACAATGGACGATAGAATGAAAACAGTTCAAATAGGTGTTAAAATGCTTATGGATTCAGAGGGATTAAATAACTGGGGGGTTATAATGGCTGGTACAAATCTCGCGCTTATACCTACTTTGATAATATTCTTTTTAATTCAAAATTTATTTGTTAAAAGCCTTGTTGGTTCGGGAATCAAAGGATAAACCTATCATATTTGTCTGAAGATATGCCTCAAAGCTATATGTTGATAATTTTTTGATAAATAAAACCTTCACATTATGATGATATGATGTGAAGGTTTTTATTATATAATTTAAATGAAGAGTGAAAAAGCTGAAGCTTTTTTGGTTGGAAGTTGGATGTTGGAAGATGGAAGTTAAAAACATAAAAGCCTAAACACCCCTG
>NZ_FMYV01000016.1 GCF_900102615.1 Geotoga petraea
AAGAAGCATTAAAAAACAAAACGATATTGAAAGATTTTTTTGATGCAGAAAATCGTATGACGGTTATGAAGAAAGGGGAGGACGTTATTGAATGAAATAAAATGGTTTTTTAAAACTATGCCTTTTAAAATAAAAAGTTCATATATAATTAGTTTTTTATTTATTTTAATATCTTCATTAATATCAATAGCCATCCCCTTATTTTATAAATTTATAATAGATTCCTTTCAAGAAAATGAAATAGATAATATATTAAAAGGTATTATTTTTTATATTATTATAAATGCGATAAGCACTTTTTTCTTTTGGTTGGGAGAATATTTGTTTAGGGCAAAAAGTTCGAATTCTGTAAATTATTATATGAATAAAGCTTACATTTGGGGAATTCAAAACAAGAGAAAGATAAATCCTGAAATAATAATTAATGATCCTCTTGCTTTTGGTGATTTTTCATCACTTATATATAGTTTAATTGAAATAATTAAAATACCCATACCTCTTTTATTAATATTTATATTAGATAAAAATGCTTTTTTTATAAGTTTGATTTCTGTGGTAGTATGGTTTATTTATATTAAATATGACAGAAAATATGTTGACAAAAATCAAGATATTATAATTGAGAATGAGAGAGAAAATTTTGATTTTATTGATGATTCTATAAAAGGTTTTAGAGAGATAAGTATGACTGGAACATTTTTGTTTGAGTTTAAAAAAGTGCAAAAAAGATATATGCATTGGTATAAGAAGGTAAAAAGTTACATAAAAAAAAGAAATTTATATTTAATAGTTCTTGAAATAATAAAAATATTGGTAATGATATCTTTTATTGTTTATTCTTTTTATGGTTTTTATAGAAATCAATATCTTTTAGGAACAGTTTTTGCACTTATAAGTTATTATGAAATGCTTGAAATACCAATTGAAAATTCGTTTGATTTTAGTCAATATTTTGGATACTATAAAAAGCTCATTAATAACTTAAAAGATATCAAAGAAGAAAAAGTAGAGAAGAGATATGATATAGGAGAGATAAAAGAAATAAAAATAAAAGATTTAGATTTTTCATATGGAGAAAAAGAAATATTCA
>NZ_FMYV01000017.1 GCF_900102615.1 Geotoga petraea
TACACCACCAGGAGCACCCCTTCTCCCTAAGTTACGGGGCTATTTTGCCTAGTTCCTTAACAGAGGTTATTCCGCTCCCCTTAGTATTCTCTACTCGTCTACCTGTGTCGGTTTTCAGAACGGGCGTCCCTATACTCAACCAATACACGATGCTTTTCTTGGCAGTGTGGCTCCAATTTGTTGAGATTTTTCTCTCTCCTCATCGTATCTCATCTTCCAGTTACGGTTTTCCCTGTAACTTTCTCCAGACTTAATACTTGAAAGCCTTGCAACTTGGACTCAATTCTTTACCTCCTGCGTCACACCTTGTATCTCGTATAGTTACGGTACAGGATTCTTTACCTGTTTCCCATCGGCTACCCCTTTCGGGTTTACCTTAGGTCCCGACTTACCCTGGGCGGACGAACCTTCCCCAGGTACCCTTAGACTTTCGGGGTGGGAGATTCTCACTCCCATTTCGTTACTCATGCCCGCATCCGCTCTTGTGTCTCGTCCAAATAGATTTACATCTATCCTTCTCCCTACTACACATTGCTCCCCTACCAATAATACTTACGTACTATTCCGTAGCTTCGGTGTAAGGCTTTAGCTCCTTTTCATTTTCGGCGCAGTGACCTTCTACCAGTGAGCTGTTACGCACTCTTTAAAGGATGGCTGCTTCTAAGCCAACCTCCTGGCTGTCTTAAGATCTCCACTACCTTTCACACTTAGCCTTCTCTTCGGAACCTTAGCTGTCGGTCTGGGCTGTTTCCCTTTCGACCACGGAGCTTCTCCTCCGTAGTCTGTCTCCTACTTCTTTATTAGTTGTATTCGGAGTTTGACTGGTTTCAGAGGTTTTCCCCTTACTCCAATCAGTGCTCTACCCCAACTAATTTCCAGTAAGGCCGTGCCTACACACGTTTCGGGGAGAACCAGATATCTCCAGGTTCGATTAGCTTTTCACTCCTACACACATGTCATCCGAGGATTTTTTACTACCCACCGGTTCGGTCCTCCACTTGGTTTTACCCAACTTTCAACCTGCACATGTGTAGCTCACCTGGCTTCGGGTCTATTTATACTGACTTTTCGCGCT